>NZ_JACYXC010000002.1:300000-458654 GCF_016031615.1 Streptomyces pactum | reverse complement strand
AAAGACAGAAAAATTCGCGCAAGCGCGAATTATGGATGCCCGCGCAAGCGCGGGCATCGGGGCTGGCTGCGAAGGGAGGTGCATCGCGTGCGGCACTGTGTAGGGCATGGGATTCCCGGCTACCACCCCAACAGCGGATGTGACGGTCTGTCGACCTGACGGTGTGCCGGCCTCACCGCGATGATGGGTTCCGCTGCGCTCCACCCGAACCCTCCCCCCGCCCTCGAAACCGTTCGGTCAACCTCGCCGATACCTCGCCCGCATACAGGGCAGCTTGCCGCTCGTGGGCGAGAACGAGTCATGCGTCACCCCGGGAAGAGAAGTCGCTTCGTGAGTGCTGCATCATGGAGTTGCTAGTGTGTAGAGTATGGAATCAGACACCACACCCCAGCGCCGCGCGCACCTCGCGTCGGGATTGCCTTTCTGATTACGCGCCCTCATTCCGCGAAAAGGAGAACACGGGGCATGTCCGTGAAACTGCGTGATCACCAGATCGAGGCCGTTGCCGCTATTGTGCGCGGCTTGGACATTCCGCCGGGTGGTATCCCGTGGAATGGCCTTCGCGGGCAGGTGCACGCCGCATGTGGAACGGGGAAAACGGTTATTGCCGCCGTGTCGGCAAAGCGGATTATACCCAAGGGGCGGATTCTCGTGTTGGTGCCGACGCTGGATCTGCTGGCGCAGACGGTGAAGGCGTGGCACGAGGTCGGGCACACCGGGCCGGCGGTTGCCGTGTGCTCACTCCAGGACGACCCCGAGCTGTGGAGCATGAAGGTGCGCTCCACCACCAACCCCATCCGACTGGCTCTGTGGCACGGCTCCGGGCCCGTCACCATCTACGCGACCTACGCCAGCCTCGGCGTCCTGGCGGAGGCGTTCGAGGGCGTCTACGGGCAGAAGCTGGACCCGGTGGACCTGGCCGTGGTCGATGAGGCTCACCGGACTTCGGGGTCGATGGGTAAGGCGTGGGCGGAGATCCACAACCAGACCGTCATCCCGGCGCACCGTCGGCTGTACCTCACCGCGACGCCGCGGATCTGGGAGGAGCGGCTGAACCGCGAGGTCGCCGAGGGGGTGCGTGACCCGCTGCCGCGGGAGATGGCGGCCTCCATGGACGACGAGAACATCTTCGGCCCCGTCCTGTACAAGCTGTCGCTGGCGTCGGCCGTCTCGCGCGGGTTGCTTGCGCGGTACCAGATCATCGTGCTGGAGCTCCAGGACCCGGTCGTCACCCCGGAGCGGCTGATGAGCGAGGAGCGACACACCGAGGAGGTCCGCGGGGAACGCCTGGGGGCGCTCCAGGCCGCGCTGCTGCACACCATGGCGCAGCACGGGCTCCGGACCTGCATCACCTTCCACCACCGGACGATGGAGGCTCAGGCGTACGCGGAGGGCCTTCAGCGCATCACGGCCAAGCTGCACGCCGACCAGCCGGAGAAGTACCCCGCTCGGATCTGGGCGGACTGGCTGTGCGGCGAACACGACCCCGCACGCCGACGCGAGGTGCTCGCCGGGTTCGGGACCACGGCGCAGCGCGCCGTGCTGTCGAACTGCCGCGTTCTGGGTGAGGGCGTGGACATCCGGGCCGTGGACTCCGTTGCCCTGTTGGATCCCAAGGGGGCGCCGCACGACATCGTCCAGGCCATCGGGCGTGCGCTGCGTCAGAAGCCCGGACAGGGCAAGGTGGCCTCTTTGATCGTGCCGGTATTCCTCCAGCCGGGGGAAAAACCAGAGGACATGTTCACCTCGGGATCGTACCGGCCCTTGGTGAAAGTGCTTGAAGGTCTGCGCGCTCATGACGAGGAAGCTGTGGAATTGCTGGCGATTCCGCAGGAGCCGCAGAAGGACGTCGCACAGCCGTCCCAGTACATCGGTCCGCCGCCCGGGGAGGGTGATGAGGAATCTCGTCTGCTGCTTCGTTTTGCCGCTCCGCGTGATCCGGTGATGGTCGCACACTGGGTGAGCTTCAACGTGATCGACACCGAGAAGCAGGACTGGGCACGCGGCTGGGCGACGTTGAAGAAGTTCACCGAACGCGAGGGCCACGCCCGGGTGCCGTACGGGCACAAGGAGGGCGCCTACCCCCTCGGGCAGTGGATCGCGGAACAGCGACGGGCGCACACGGCGGGGCAGATGAGCGGCCTGCGCGCCCGACGGCTGGAAAAGCTCGGCATGGTCTGGCGCCTCGCAGATGAACGGTTCCAGGAGAACTTGGAGGCCGCGAAGGCGTACCACGAGCAGCACTGGACGCTGTGCGCGCCCCGCACCGCCACCATGCTGGACCGGCCGATCGGGCAATGGCTGTCCAACCTCCGCCGCCCTGGAGCGCTGGAGGGCCACCCCGAGTGGGAGGAGGCGCTGCGCAAGGTCGATGAGGACTGGAACCCGTCGTGGCCGCCGGAGTGGCAGCGGCACTACGCCGCGCTGCGCGAGCTGGTGGCTGACGAAGAGGGCCAAACAGAGGTTCTGCCCGGGGTCACCGTCCACGGCATGGACATCGGGAAGTGGTTGGCCAAACAGCGCAAGCCCGAGGTCTGGCAGGACCTGACGGACGGGCAGCGCGAGCGCCTGGAGCAACTCGGCATCACACCGCTCGCCCCCGCCCCGCAGGAGCCCGCGAAGCCGCCCGCGGCGCTCTGGAGCGCCTTCGAGCGGGGCGTAGCAGCCCTGGCCCAGTACAAGACCCGCACCGGCTCCGTGAAAGTCCCCAGAGGACACGTAGAACGGCTGGAGGACGGAACGGAGGTTCGGCTCGGAGTGTGGATCATGAACCAGAAAGGGCGCCGGGCCAAGCTCACCGCGGACAAGCTCACCGCACTCGCCCACCTCGGACTGGAATGGGCTGCAGCGTAGGAGCGAGGTCTGGGAGTTGCGTGGCGTGGCGCACACCGCTGCTGCCGGCGGGTGTGAACCCGGCCGCCGCCGCTCCGGCGGCGGGGCACCGCGGGCGGTCGAGGAAGCCCCGATCGCGCGCCGGGTCGGCTCAGCGGAAGAAGCGGACGGTGTCGATGAGCCCGTCGCGGACCCGGTAGGCGACCAAGACGCGCACCGGCTCGTCAGCCACTCCGTAGGCGGTCTCATGGTCGATGACCCAGTCACCCTGGATCAGCCGGGCAGTGATCTCGGCACGGCACCGCCCCTGAGCGAACTGTTCCGCATATCCGGCGCGCAGTTCCTCCCGGCCCGACATCACCCCACCATCACTCTGCTCGACGGTGGGGTGATGTCGGGGGCGTAGGTACCGACGAAGGCATCGAGGTCATGGGTGTTGTAGGCATGGAGCTGCCGTTCAACAACGGCGACGGGACCGTTCGACTCGTTCATACGAGTGATCATGACACGCCGGCAGCCGCCCGACGGAGGCATCCACCCCCATCACCGTCCGGGCCCGCGCCACCGAGCTCTGCCCGGGCAAGCACGGCCACCGGGGGGCGGATCTACGTCCCTGCCCGACGGGCACAAGACCTCAATGAAGAAACCGCACCAGGCCTGCAAACGGTCAGAGCCGGCCGATCGCCTGGGTGGGCAGCGCACCCGACGACCGGTGAGCCCCGGCGGTAGACCAGCGACAGACCCCGAGGCGCACCAGCAGTTCGGGGCGGGGAACGCGCCGGGGTGGCGCGCAGCGCCCGCGGCAACGGCAAGGCCGAACGCGGCGCCCAGCTCCGGCAGGGCCACGGCAGCGAACACGGCGGGACGTCGGCAGTCCAGGCAGCAGGAGCAGCCGCCACGACGCCCTCGGCGCGGCACGCAGCCGACGGGGCCCGGCGTCCCGGGCGGCGACAAGGGCGGCGGCCGCGAGCAGCCCGACCGCAGCAGCCAGCTCCAGCAGGCTCAACCCTCCCTCGACGGCGCGCAGCGCGCCTGCGGCTGTGATGTCGTGCCCGAGCACGAACCACCGGTCGATCCCCGCCTCCCCGCCACAACCGCAGAAGCAGTCGCCCGTCGGTGCCAGCCGCTTTCTCCTCGTCTTCGTCACAGCCCCCAGGACCCTAGTGCCCCCACAACCCTGAGCCGGGGGCGCCTTCGCGAAGCCGACGGGGCGGGTCGGGGCTGCCAAGATGAGCACGACGGCCGCCAGCCGCGGCGCGTACGTCGGTGGCGGCAGGCAGCGCCGGACAGCGGGCACCGGCGGGGGCAGTTCGGCGGCGGAGGGACCTCGCGGAAGCGACGACGGGGCCGGGTACGTGGCGGGGTCCGGGCGAGCCCGGACGGGGACGGCCGGGGTGCGGGCCCGGGCGGTCAGTCTGCCGTCGCCGGCACGTGAGCGAGGTCAACCTCGCCGGCTTCGACCAGGGCCCGGCGCAGCCGCGCGACCTCGGCCGGGCGGTCGGGGCAGGCAGCGCCTCGGTGGCCTGCAGCAGAGTGCGGGCGTGGCGGCGGATGTCACCGCCGTATGCGCCTTCAGGGGCGGGGCGGGCGAGCAGGTGCGCGGCCAGGAGCAGGGCGTCGGGTCCGCGCGGGTACGCGGCGGCGCGTTCGGCGACCCGGGCGACGCCGCTCCGGGGTGTGGGCGGCGCTGCCCGGGGCCAGGGGCAGCCAAACCTCCTCCGGCAGCGCCGCGGCGAAGTCACCGCCGCCCGCGAGCGCGCCGGGCAGCAGGCCGGCGGCGAAGGCAGCGGTCCACCACACCTGTTCGGTGTCCACCGCGGTCCGGTCCACCGGGCTCATCAAGGTGAGGAGGGCCAGGTACCGACGGAAGCCGGAAGGCGGCCTCGGCACCACCCGGGGGCCGGCAGCCAGCTCACGCCAGGCGGCCATGAGGACGCCGAGCAGGCCGTCCCTGGCCGGTCAGCAGCGCGTGCACCACGCCGAACGCCGCGCCACCGGTCGGTTCCTCGCGCAAGACGGCCGGGAGCCGGCTGCGGTCCAAGGCGGTGAGCAGCAGCGGATCGTGGGGGCCTTCGTGCAGCCATGCGGCGGTCGGCGAGGGGCGGCTGGGGAAGGAGCGCGTACAGCTTCGGGTGGGCGGTGGCGAAGGCGGTGGCGCGGCGGTGCGGGAGGGGCAGGTGCGCTCCGATCACGGCGGCGACCGCCTCGTCACCGGCACGGACGGCCAGGACGCCGACGACCAGGCCCAGGGATGTCGCCGGGCATCTCGCCGTCGCGCAGAGCCCGGCCGGCGGCGTAGTCCAGCAGACAGTCCAGCACGCGCACCGCCGGGTGGGTGCCCAGCAGACCCGCGGGCAGCTGGTGTTCCTCCCCTGCCGCCGGGCCGGCCGAGCCGTCGGCAGTGCCGGCAGCGAGCGTTGCCGCCGCCGGGCGAGGCCCGGGCGACCGGGCGGGTGAGAGGCTCGGCGAGAGCGTGCAGGTGCTCCAGGACGGCCGGGAGGTGACCACCGAGGCCGGTTGCCGGTGCGCCACACCAAGCGCAGCAGGCCGGACCACACCCGGCCGGCGTACTCACCCGCGTCCGGCACGTGCGGGTCGGCGGGAGCGGGCAGCGCGCTGCTGAGCGCGAGAGCAGCGAGCTACGACTTCCGCCGGACCGGCGGAAAAGACCTCGGGACGGCCCCCTGCGGCCACGGCGGCGGCGAGGCAGAACACGCCGAACCCCGGCAGGACAAGAACGGCAAGCACAGCCGCGACATCAACGGACCAGACGGTGACAAGGGCGGCGGCCGCGAGCAGCCCGACCGCAGCGGCCAGCTCCAGCAGGCCGTGTGGCGTAGGGGGCGGCATCCCAAATGCTCATCCCTCGGGCCATGCAGCGGCTCAGCACCCGCCGCGCCTCGACGTCGGACAGGCGCCGGGTGGACAGGGCCATGGACCGTCCTCCCCCGCCCCCGGCGTCTCCGGCTCGTCGTCGTAGTCCTGGTGCTCGTCGGCGACCCGGATAGTGACGACCCAGGCCGGGGCCGCCTGGGCGGCGGACACCGCCACCGGGCGTGGCGCGGCCGGGACGGGGCTGACACCTGACGCTGACACCTGGGCGCGGCCGGCTCGTCCCGGCCTCACTCTATGGCAACTGCTGTTGCATCGTCTTCGCAGGTCAGAGGCGGTCTGCTACGTTGATGTCCGCGGTCCTCACGGGCATCGTGAGGCGGTGTGCCCCTGTTTGCGCGCCCGAGACCGGCGGCTTGTCACGGACCTGGTCATGAGGGACCGGGCGCGCCGGCTACTTCCCGGGGAGACCCCTGGGGGAAGCGTCGGCCCGGTCCCGCCGGGTCCTCGACCGCTGCCCGGGCCATCCGTCCGGCACGCTGCGAGGGCTACCCGCCTGGCGCCTCACCGGAGAAGGCCGCAGCGCGCGAAGAGTGGCAGCACATGCCGCCGCAGCGGACAGCGCAAACAGCAGGACCGGACCTTCCATCGCGAGGCGAGAGGAGACCCCGAACTCGTCGCATGCACTGGCGTGGCGTGGCTGGCGGTAGGCCCGTCAGTCGGCTTACGGAGCTTTAGGCGATGCAGATGATGAAGCAGCAACGGCCCATCCCCGCGTGCGCGGGGATGGGCCGTTGCTTCAACGAGTCGTCCGGCCTTCTCACGTGAAGGCCTCATGGAGGCTGGTCTACAAGGGCTCTCCCGTCTGTGGGCGCATGACGCGTTGTCGTGTCAGCACCGTGGGCCGCCGGTGGTGTGGTCCAGGTGCGCCAGGAAGACCTCAATCTCACGCACGAGAGCTTGTGTTGCTTCTGACAGGTCGACTCCGGCTTCCCCCAATGCCCAGTCGACCCTGTCTGCAGCAACGCGAGTACCGGCTGACCGGCACACAAAGCCACTCACGAATGATCTGAAAGACTCCTCAGCGTGTTCTTTCCCGCGCCCACAGCATGCCGATAGGTTTTCTTCCCTCTCGGCGTCAAGGATACGAAGATAGTCCCGCGCGTCCTCGTCACCCTTGAGCGCTGCTTTTTCCCACCAGCTTCGCGCCACATCATCCCTGTCCAGGAATTCAAGGATTTCTGCTACGCGTCGCGTTTCCTGCGATGTCGCGGAATCATCGATTTCCTTTTTCAGGAGAATGCGTAGTTCACGGACCGCGCCTACGTTTTCCAGGCAGAGGGCGGGGGCCGGGGGCCAGCCCGAAGGCTGGCCCCCCTCCGCCTGGACAGAGTCCTCGCCGATCCGGGATCCCTTGGAAAACGCCTGCTCAGAGCCTTCGAGCAGGAGCCACAGAGCGAGGAGCCGGATGGCTCCCCGCTCCTCGGGTTGGTGCGTCCAAGCGGACAGGTATGTCATGCGGTGGCCTCCTCGCTGTGTTCGTTGATGGACTTCTTCAGGTTGTTGGCGGCGGCTTTGATATAGCGCTTCACCGACTCCTCCTTTATTTGGAGGCGCTGTGCAACCACGGCAGGGCTGACGTCCTGCAGAACACACAGGATGATTACCTCGCGCTGCCGTTCAGGAAGGCGGGCGACGAGTTCGTCGATTCCTTCCTTAATCACTTCGTAGGCGGCCTCGGGGATGCCGATTCCGGATTCAGTCTCTGGCAGTTCACGGACCGGGGTCAGGACCATCCGCTTGTTGCGGCGGAACTGGTCGATGACCGCCCGTCTCACCACGGTGCGGCCGTAGGCGGTCAGCGAACCGTGGCCGGCGATGAGTTGATCCCATCGCCGGTACAACTTCAGGTAGGCGTCCTGCACTGCATCTTCCGCGCTGTGCGGGTCGCCGGCCTGGGCACGGGCCAGTCGGGAGAACGCCTCGATGGTCTTGAGGACGAAGGACTCGAAGTCCGCTCCCGGAGCGGCCTCACTCACGCGGCCTCCCGCGAGGTGATAGCCCGGTGGCCCGCCGGATCGGCCGTGTCCTTGCGGAACAGCCAGGCAGGCCGGCCCTCCTCGAAACGGACGGCAGAGCCGCCGTCGGGCAGGGCCTGCGCCATCGCGACCATGGTGGCACGCTGCTCGCGCTCCACACGGGTCTCGATATGCGCCTTAACAAGCAACTCCGTGATGCCGCGGGTGCGGCGCATCACGAAGACCAGCAGGAACAGCAGGGGGACCCCGCCCGCTCCCACCCAGTACGACCAAGTCATCGACCAGGCCTCCCAGTAGAGACGAACTCGTTGATGAAGGACCGAGGGCCTTCATCCCCTTACACGCCACCGAGGGTTCAGATCCGGATGCCGGAAACCCAGATTCTTTCCCAACACCCCCGCTTCCCCGCCTGTCCCACCGAGCCTTCGCAGCGGGCGGCCGGGCCGCGCGGATGGGGCCGCAGCGCATGGCCGGCGTCCGGCAGTAGCGGACGCGGGACGGGACCGGGACTGCGGCCTGACATGGGCGGGACGACGGACGGCAGACCGGGCTACCCCAGGCGGCGTGCTGGCAGCTGCCCGTACACGGCGGCCGAATCCCGATGGTGGAGCACGGCCGGAGCGCGGGCGCAGGGCAGCCGGCGCCCGGCGGCGGGCCAGCGACGGAAGGTGCACGGCGGACGGGCCGGACGGAGCGAGTGCGGCGGCGTGACCGGCCAGCCACCGGCCCGCAGTCTCGGGGGCGGCGGCCAGGTGCTCCAGGAGCGGGGCCGCCGGCCAGACACCGGTCGCCTTGTCGGCGAGCAGCAGGTGCGGCCGGCGTGGGGGCGGATAGCGCCTTTGCTGCCGAGTGTTGATGGTCGTGGGCGACCGTGGCGGGATCACCGACAGGTGATCAACGGGGTGATGTGGCGGTTGCGGACCGGTGCTCCGCGTGACCTGCCACAACGCTATGGGCCGTGGCATCGGACGGTACCTGGGCCCGGCTGCTGGAGCAGTCCAGGTCCACGACGGCTCGATCGGGGCGGTGGAGTGGGCCGAGCCGGTCGACTCCACAGTCAGCCGGGCTCACCAGCATGCCGCCGGTGCCCGCAGGAAGGGGCGCGGAGTGCCCCGGCTACTGAAGAACGACGGTTACACCGCAGCGTTTGAGCAGCTGAACGATGTCCTCGAAATAGGAGAGCCCCTGATCAGGGTCCGAGACGACGTCTGCCAGCGCTCGGCGCGCTACGTCCGCATCGTGCCAGGCCAGGGTGAAGGGCAGGGCCACGCCGAAACCACCACCCAGGCAGTCCTTGAACGCGTTCCACTCTCGCCCGAAGTAGCCCCCGGGCCCCACGAGGGCCTCTGCCATCGCGCAGTGAAGGCCGGGCACGTCGGTGACGAACTTGCCGTCAAGATGGTGGGTGCCGCCAGAGCGGTCCGGGCGCTGATCGCTCATGCGGGTGGCCGTCAGGTCAAGCCACTCGGATCTACCCTGCGCGGAGTACGGGGCCCATTGGTTGCGGGTTGTCGGCGCTCCCCGATACCAGGTCTCCCAGATCGGCCGGGCCAACAGCGAAGGCCGATCGTCGCCGCCGTCGGCGAGTGTGATGTCGACGAGGGTGCCTCCGAGCACAGACGGCTGTGTCTTCTCGATTCGCAGGTACACGTTGTGGCGGTACATCACCTCGCCGTGGCGGTCCAGAGCCCACAATTGCACCCAGTCCCGGTCCCACTTGCGGGGCCGACGCAAGACGGCGAGCAAGGGTTCAGCGGCTTCGCATCCGATGAGGTGCAGTGGAGTCGATGGCGGGGCTCCGCGCGAGACAAACAGCCCATCCACTCCGACGCAGTGTCCAGCGGGACTGGCGACCATGGTGGTTCCTGCGAACAGTTTGAACTGCGGCAACACCGGCAGGGTGTGGTCCCAGGCCTGCTCCTCTTCAACCCCGGCCCCCACGACGATATCCAGCAGGGCCGGGTCGCTTCGGTTCGGCTGGTTGGCGAGGACGACAGTGTCCACCAGGGTCCACCACTGCAGCGGCTGCTCGTCGTCCCATACCTCGACACAGACATCACCCAGCAGCCCAGTCGACTCTGCGGCTGGCGACAGGGCATCGCGCAAAGAACCTGTGGGAGTGCATCCTCGCAGCGTCAATACCTCCCGCTTCGGGGACACTTTGTCCACAAATATGCCCTCGACGCTCGCGCACCGTCCCCAGTACTTCTCCTCGCCCTCCTCGTCCTCACGGACCAGCAGGTACTTGACCGGGAAACCCCGATCCCAGGCAACGTGATCTGCGATCCGCACAAGTCCCCCGAACACTCAACCGGTCTCCTGCCCAAGATACGGCGTCAGTCAGGAGACCACCCTTGCGGGCGACCGGGCGCACAGCAGCTTGGTTGCTGTCGTTCTTATCCGAAAGTGGTGCGGCGAGCACCGAGGAATTGCGCAGCTTCGGAACACCGCCTCTTCACCAGTAGACGCGTGAGACGACGGAGGCGGTCGTCGGTGCGCTGACGGCTCCCCTGGCTGCTCCCTGGACGCTGTTGCTGGGGCGGTACGGCGACGGGGGCGCTCTCGGGACGTCGGCCGCACCACAACTCTTGCGCGAGCGGCCGGTACGGCGGTCGCCGGGGTGCTCCGCCGGGCTTGGGGAGAACATCCGTGGACGGGCTGGTCGTTCTCGGCAGGGTGGGGCAGCCGGGAGACGCTGGACGTCACGTTGGTGGAGCCCGAGCCGGTGGTGGAAGTCGGCGTTGACGTCGTCCGCGATGCCTTTCGGCCGCTGTAGTAGACGGTGCCCGCTGGCACCGGGCGCGGCCCGACCTCTCCCCCGCCGACGCTCCCCCGCCGGTCGCAGACGAGCTGACGGCGGGCGCGAGCACTGAAACCCCGACCATTGGAAGACCGGGCCCGTGCCGCGTGTCGCACCGGTCGGCTGGTCCTCCTCGAACTCCCCTCCCCGTGCTCTGGGCGCAGCAGAATCGGCGTCGACGTAGCCGCGGCACGGGAGGCAAGGGCTCATCCGGCGTCATGCCGTACAACTCGGGCCACACGCTCCGGGGTCTCCTCCCGGACGGCACCGGAACGCACGCCCACCAGCCACTCGGCGACCTCCGCGGTCCGGGCCCGGTGGTAGCCGCCGGGCCGTGCCAGTTGCCCACGCAAGACCCCGGCGGCCTGGTTCAGACCGAGCCATGGGGGCCGAACCTACGGTGGATCGGCATGTTCTGCTCCAATCCATACCTGTCGGCGGCAGCAAATATCCTCTCCCCTGGCCCCCTTCGAGGCATCCGTCGGACGACGACGCACATGTCTTCATGCATGTGCTGGCTGTCGGGCTCACCCTCGGCTGGTCCACGCTCGGGCGTCCGTGACGGTGCCATCAGCGATGGTCCGCTGGAGACGGCATCAACGCCGCCAGGCTGCCTGCTCCGGCTATCTGGCGCCGGGCCCAGTGCGTCGGGCGGTCCCGCGGTGCGGGGACCGCTGTACCGGACAACGTGACAGCGGTCTGCACACAAGGGCGGGCAGATCCCTGCCAGCCGAGGTTGTCGTCGCGAGGTTCATGGTGCTGGGCTGACGTTGCCGTTCTCGTCCATCTCGAATCTGCCCTGGGTCTTGTCGTCGACCTTGGTGTGCTTGAGCCAGTGCTTCGACAGGTTGTGCAGGTTCTTGTGCTGAGTTTCCCAGGGCATCGAGTGGCCAGCGCACTTCACCGTGACGAGGAGTTTGTGCGGTCCTGTGATGGCGTCGTAGAGCGCGGGGACGTGGAAGTCGAGTGCCGGGTTGGAGCTGGGCGGTGTGGTGTTGGCCGTCTGATCGTGCTCGCCGTGCACGATCAGCACGGGCACGCTTCCGCCGAGGATGCCTCCTTGCCCTGCAGCGGCGTTGTTCCAGCCCCATGTGACGAAGTTCCGGAATCGGCTGACGCCTGCCGGCTGTCCGGTGGGAAGGAGCTTTCCCCATTCACGGCCGATCGGATCGTTGTCCATGAGGGCGCTCCACACCACGTCGACCATGCCGGGCTCGTGCTGGTTGGCGCACTTCATGGCCAAGGCTTGCTCGATACTTGTGCGGGTGAGCACGTGGGTGGGGAAGCCGAGCACTGGCAGGGTCGGCGGGTTCGAGGGGCCCAGCGGAGGGAAGATCGGGCCGAGGAGGAACAAGCTTTCCACCTTCCCCGGATTCTTGATTGCGTACGGTCCCATGGCGAACGCGGCCGCCGACCAGCCGATGAAGGCGACCTTTGAAACGTTGCGTTTGTTGCAGATGTACTCGACGACGGTGCTGAGCTCGTCCTGGTCGCTCTGGGAGTTGGTCAGTACGAACGGGTAGCTCGCCGTTCGTGGGCCTGACAGCGGGGGAATGACGGCAGCCTGCTGGTTGGGGTTGACATTGCAGGGATCCTCCATCCGAGGACGCGGCGACCGTCCGGAGCCCTGCAGGTCCATCATGAAGACGTCATAACCGGCCTGTGCGAGAGCCTTGGCCCACCCGTACGAGGTGTGCTGGAGGTCGTAGCCTGCCAGCACCGGCACACTCCTGCCGTGCAGCATGAGGACGGCCTTACGGTTCGCAGGGGGACCGGAGGCACCGTCGTGTTCCCTTACGAACAGCTCCACCTTCTGGCCCTCGTTCGCGGAGACCGTCGAGGTGTGAGGGACCCAGTGGTCGGTCGTGGTGATGGCCATGAATTGGTCTCCTTGTGTCGGCCCGCTCGTCGGTCGTCCCCTTCACGCCAGAGTCGGTCAGGCGGGAAGCCCGCGCCACAGCAGCACCGCAGACCCATCACAGCGTTCCGGGCAGGACGAGCCCAGCCGAACGGCCTGCCGCCGGCTGGGGCGGACGGTGAGCACCAGCTCCCGCAGCAGGCCGACCGGGCTGGCTTGCCTGGCCCGGTGCCTGTCAGGCAGACGGTCCGCCCGTTGTGCCCCAGCCGTCGAAGAAGTCGGCCAGGGCCCTCGCGGGCAATCTGCTGCGCAAGCACGGCACCGCCGACGTACGGGACAGCAGAGGCAAGGACCAAGCTCTGTAGTTCGCCGGGCGCGGCAGCCGGGAGGCGGGTCGGGCGGCCCGGCCGGCTCGATCCAGCGCAGCGCGGTCGGCAGCGGGGTGAAGCGGCCGACAGCCGGTCGGGCAGGACCGGTGGCCAGGCCCAGATGCGCAGCCAGGAGGCGGTCCAGCGTGCGCACCGCCGGGTGGCTGTTCAGCAGGCCGGCGAGCAGTGCCCGCGAAGCCGGGGCCGGCCGGTCGCGCGGTCTTCCGGACAGCGCACCCGGGCCGGCGCCCGCTCACCGCGCCGGCGCGGCCGCGAGCACCTCTTTGGCCGCTGGCCCCGTTGCTGCCGGGGCGTGTACGGGGTCAGGGGGTGGGTGACGTGCAAATCCCGCTTCGAGGTCCTCTGTCACCTGCTACAGGTGCGTGGGATGTCCGCGGTGTGACAGCCGAAGCCAACGAGTTTTTCTGCACCGGTGCTCGCTCGCGTACCCGGTGTCCTGTCCTGTGACAGCGAACCGGGACTGATTGCCACCGGAGTTGGACCGAACGCGGTGTTCGTGACAGCGATGGTGGACCGCTGCGGACACCGTGTGGTTTGCGCGTCAAGCGGTGGGGGCGAGTCCGCTGTTGGCGATGCGGGCCCAGAGGGTGTGGTGCCACTCGTTGGCGTCGGGGGCGGGCTCAGTGGTCAGGACTGGATTCGGGCCTGTCTCGATGAGGTGCAGCAGGGTCCAGGCGACGCCGTAACAATCGTCCGGGCCAAAGCAGGCAACCAGTGCCCGGGCCTCCTTGCCGGTGATGGGCTTGGCGATGGCTTCGAGTTGGTCGCAGCGCCGGTCGATCTCCTCCTCGTCGGCGTCCCGGTCGGGAAGAGGGCCATCGGCCACGAACACCTGGACTTCTGGTCTCATCCGACCATGATCGAGCGCAGTTGGCGGCCGAGACAAGCCGGCTCCGTTGAGTTGATGGGTCACGCGGTGACCGCCTCTGCCTGAGCCGCGGCTGTGAGGAAGGCGGGGCCTCGTTTACATCAGCTGCCAGCAGTGCAACCCACTCCGGCCTGCGCAGCAGGTCCATCTTCGCTGTCACGAACTCCGTTCGGTCCAACTCCGCTGGAACTGATCCAGGTGCGCTGTCACAGGACACCCGGGACCGTGGGTTCACGAGGAGCCCGGGATGATCAAAGTGTGATCATCCTGATGGTCAGGAGCAACAAAGTGCCTGCTGTTAGTGCGGTTCCCACCCAGGCGAAGATGAGGTAGAAGGCCCTGGAATCCCAGCCTCGGATCTCGAAGCGGCCGGGATTGGCCGGGTCGTACAGGACCGTGACGAACTTGCCGACGCCAAAGCCGGGGGGGAACCGTGCCGCGGCCCAGCGTCGAGGGATGGGTGTACTCGCGACCGTCCCGGGCCGTCCAGGCGATGACCGGGTGGTGGTACTTGACTCCGTCGTCGTCCCGCCTGGTGTCATAACGCACGACTCGCCCGACTGCGGGTATACCGCTGCGACGAAGCGCACTGGCGCGGCGCAGTCCGTACACGCCAACGCTGAGGAAGCTCACCCCGATCAGCAGCGGTATGAGCGAGAAGAGCCATGCGCGATCCATGTGGTGTCCGACGTCTGATTGGCGCCATTGGTTGCTGCGGCGGGTGTGTTCAGGGTGTGGCCGGTCCCGTGGTGTTCGGCTGCCGGGCTGTGCACAGCCCGGCGTACGAGAACCGCCGTGCGAGTGGTGCGGTACGCCCCGCGGTGTGACCGGGTGTGCGTACGGCACGGGCGGTAGCTCTTGGACGCGGACGCCGACCAGCCTCGTGAGTACCCGGACGTGCGGCACCTGCCGGAGGTGGTCGGGACGCAGCGGCAGTGGACGGGGGTGGCGCGGCGGGCGGTGCGGGCGGGGGGGGGGCCGGGCCGGAGCGGGTGTTCGCCCTGGTGCATGCGGTTGTGGCGCGGTGGTGGGAGCTGGCCTTGCGCTGGAGCGGGAGACGATCTGGCCGCAGCGGCTGCACCAGATCGCGGGCGGGGATGCAGGTGGTGATCTGGAGTGGTGGCGGTTTGTGGGGCGGGATGTGGTCGTCTTCCCTGAGGTGGTGACGGTCGCGGACGCGCTGCTGGACCCGACTATGGCGGAGCTGGTGTGGGTGGACGGTGGTGCTGGGTAGCCGCAGGCGCTGCCCGCGGACGGGATTGTTCTGCCGCAGGCTCGGTGAGGGTCGGGCGCGCGTGGCTGAGGCCGTTGGCGGCGGATCACGGTGGTCCGTTGATCGAGTGGATGGGCGGCGTCATCCGTCGGCGCCGCGGAACCGGCGGGCCCTCCGGCTACGACAACGACCCGTGGTGGCTGCGCCGGGAACACCAGGCCGCAAGGCCGGGTGTGACCAGGCCACCACCTGGGCCCTACACCACCACCCCAGCGCCCCGGCCGTGCTCCACCCACCCAACCCCGGCCACCACGCAGCCACGGGAAGGTGTCACGGGGAGGAGGCCGACCAGGATCTCCGACATCACGTCCGGGCCCCGGCGGCCGACCTCCATGCGAGAACGGCTGTCAGGGATTGGCCGTCAGGAGAGCGTGGGCGTGGCGGAGGAGGGCCTGCCGTACCGGGTCCGGGGACAGCACGGTGAGCGGTGTGGCCAGACCGAGGAGGTAGGCGGCGAGTTGTTCGGTGCTGTTGCCGCCGATGTGGACCACGGTGGCCTGGGGGCCGTCAGGGCTGTGGGTTCCGATGGTGGAGGGGACCTTGCGCAGGGCCTGGTCCAGTGGGAGCGGGAGGCGGACGGTCGCGTACACCGGGTACATGACGCTCGCGATCGCGCCGGAGACCAGTGCGGCGGCGTCGGGCGGATCGGTCAGGTCGGCCGGTTCGGTGGTGGCGCGCACGCTCACCACCCGGTCGGCGCGGAAGGTGCGCCATTGCTGTCTGGTGACGTCCCGGGCGACCAGGTACCAGCGCAGGCCGGTGTGGACCAGGCGGTACGGGTCGATGGCCCGCACGGAGGCCCGGCCGGCGTGGTCCCGGTAGGCGAGGGTGGTGCGCAGTGCGCTGTGGCAGGCTCGCGCCAGGTCCAGCAGCACCAGGGTGTCGATCTGCGGTTCGCCGGAGCGGGGGGTGTGTTCGAGGGCCCCGTCCAGTGTGCTCAGTTGGTCCGCGAGGCGTGCGGGCAGGCTCTGGCGGAGCTTGAGCAGCGCGGAGAGGGCGGCTTGCCCCGTACCGAGGACTCCGCTGAGTGCGGCTTCGCGCAGGGCGACGGCGACGGCCAGGGCCTCTTCGTCGTCGAGTACCAGCGGCGGCATTCGGGCGCCGGGGCCGAGCCGGTAGCCGCCCCAGGGGCCGGGGACGGACTCGACTCCGTAGCCGAGGTCACGCAGCCGGGCGATGTCCCGGCGGACCGTGCGGTCGGTGACCTCCATCCGTTCGGCCAGTTGGCGGCAGGTCCATTCGGGGCGCGCGGACAGCAGCGACACCAGGCGCAGCAGACGGGAGGAGGTCCTGATCACAGTCACCCAGTGTCCCGGATGACCAGGACAGGTGCTGTCAGGGTCGTGGCCTACGGTCCACTTCCATGAGCACCGCGACGATCCGTCTGCTGTCCTTCGACCTCGACTGCCCCGACCCGGCCGAGCTGGCCCGCTTCTACGGCGATGCCCTGGACCTGCCCGTGCTGTACCGCAGTGAGGACTTCGTCCTGCTGGGGCGGGCGGGAGCCCCTGGGCTCGGCTTCATCCGCCAGACGGGCTACCAGCCCCCGGCCGGCCTGTCCCGACCCTGCCCACAGCAAGCAGGCCCACCTCGAACTCGGTGTCGACGACCTGGACGCCGCGCAGGAGAGAATGCTCGCCCTGGGGGCCATCCTGCCGTCCTTCCAGCCTCGGCCCGAGGTGTGGCGGGTGCTCCTGGACCCGGCAGGTCATCCCTTCTGCCTGTCAACGCACGCGAACTGAGTCCGCCCCGCACCTCCCCCGGCTCCCCACGCCGGGGCCGGGGCAGGCACGGACGGGTGACCCGCCCGGCGGGCCCGCCGGTCATGCGGTGCGGGTGCGGCTCGGCCCCGGTCCCCGCGCGGACCGGAGGCACGCGCCCCGGTGGCGGAGCGGGGGCTCCGCGCGGGACGGCGCGGCCGGGGCCGGTGGCGCGGCGCCGGCCTCGGTCGCGGGGTCACCCGGCCGCACCGCACCACGCGGGCTCCCTCAGCGGGCGCGCGGTGATCCGGGGGTGCCTCTATGTTTTTCGTCAAGCGGTTCGGGGGGTTCTTGGTTCGTAGAAGGTTCCGTCGCGGAGCATGGCGAACAGGACGCTGATGCGGTGGCGGGCGAGGCGGAGGAGGGCTTGGGTGTGGGGGTTGCCTCGGGCTCGGCAGCGGTCGTAGTAGCTGCGGGAGGCCGGGTCGTGGAGGGCTGCGAACGCGGAGAGGAACATCGCCCGTTTCAGCTGCCGGTTCCCGCCTCGGGGTGCGTGCTCGCCGTGGATCGATGTGCCGGACTGCCGGGTGGCCGGGGCGAGGCCGGCGTAGGAGGCGAGGTGGGCGGCGGTGGGGAAGGTGCTGGCGTCGCCGACGGTGGTCAGGAGGATGGCGGCGGTCCTGACGCCGATGCCGGGCATCGAGGTCAGGACCCGGGAAAGAGGGTGGGCCTCCAGCAGGGCCTCGATCCGGGCATGAAGGGCCCGGCGTTGTTCGTGGACGGCGGCCAGGGACTTCGCCAGCGACGGGACGATGACGTCGAGGGTGCCGGTGCCGGGGACGACGACGGTCTGCTCGTCCAGCGCCGCGAAGATGTCCTGGACCAGCCGCTGGGCCATGCGCGGGGCCCTGGGGCGGACGGCCTCGACCAGCCTGCGGCGGCCCGCCTTCCGCAAAGCGGTCGGGGATCCGTAACGCTCCAGGAGCCAGGTCACCGCCGGATGGTCCAGGCGCGGGCCCAGGACGCGTTCCAGGCTGGGGTGGAACTGGGTGAGCAGGCCGCGGATGCGGTTGCTGGTGCGGTTGGCCTCGCCGGCCAGATCCTGGTCGAAACCGGCCAGCATGGTCAGCTCGGCGGTGACCTCGTCGGCCAGGTCCAGGGAGCGCAGGGTGTGGGGCATGGTGCGGGCGGCGTCGGCGATGACGGTGGCGTCTTTGGCGTCGGTCTTGGCCTCGCCGGGGTAGAGGTCGGCGATCCGGCGCATCGCGAGTCCGGGCAGGTAGGCGACCTGGCAGCCGGCGTCCCGGGCGACCGTGAGCGGGAGGGCGCCGATGGACGCGGGCTGGTCCACGACCACCAGGACGGTGCCGAACTTGTCCTTGAGCTTGTCGAAGACCGCCCGCAGCTTCGGTTCGCTGTTGGGCAGCGGTTTGTCGAAGACTTTCTTCCCGGCCGGGGTGAGTCCGTGGCCGTGATGGGTCTGCTTGCCGACGTCCAGGCCCAGGAAGACGTCCACCCCGTCGGTGCTGATCACCGTGCCCCCACATGTGTGTCGACGTGTGCCGGCCCCTTGGGTCGGGAGCCGTTCTCGCGCATCCACGTTATGCAGACCTGTCCGCCCGCGAGGGCTGGGCATTGCGCCCGGCCGGGCGGTGGTCGGACCTCTGATCAGCGTCTGTGACGGCACCCCTCGGACCCGGTGACACCACCCCCCAGGTCATCTACTTCGACAGGGGGCAACAGTCATACCGGGCCCGGAGGCCAGCGGCCCTCTTGCAGGACCGCGAAGAAGATAACGGGGCCGCCGTGCCCCGGAAGCTCCCCGACCAGGTGGGCCAGGTACTCCCCCGCGCCCACGCCGTCGCCGGCCAGCGTCGCCGCCTGTCCGGCCCACAGGTTCACGTACTCCGGCCTGCCCTGGGCGGCCGCGGCCCGGCGGATGGGCTGCATCAGGGCGTTCTGGACGGGGTACGGCGGCACGGTGTCCTCGTGCGCGGCCATGTCGCGGACGAACCGGTTGGGTATGCCGCGGGCGGTGCGGCCGGAGAAGAGCCGGGTGAGGACGGTCGTGCGGGCCTCCGGGGTCCCGAGCAGGCGCTTGTGGACGTCGCTCGCACCGGATTCCCGGGTGGCGAGGAACGCGGTGCCGATCTGCACGGCGTCGGCGCCGAGGGCGAGGGCGGCCCGGACGCCGCGGCCGTCGGCGATGCCGCCCGCGGCGATGACGGGCGCGGTCACGGCATCGGCGACCTGCGGCACCAGCGAGAACGTGCCGACGAGCGACTCCCGTACGGGTGCGAGGAACGCCCCGCGGTGCCCGCCCGCGTCGCTGCCCGAGGCCACGATCGCGTCGAGGCCCGCCTCGTCGAGCGCGACCGCCTCGTCCACCGTGGTCGCCGTCCCGATCAGGGCGATACCCCGGCGGCGCGCCTCGTCGACGACACGGCGGGGCGGGACGCCCATGACGAAGCTGATGACGGGCGGCGCGGCGGCCAGGAGCGCGTCGATCTGGTCGTCGAAGTCGGGCAGGGCCCCGACGTCCTCGTAGGCCGGTGCGGCGGTGCCGAGTTCGTCGTAGTAGGGGCGGAGCCGCTCGGTGTGGGCGGTGAACCCGGCGATGTCAAGAACGACCCGACCGTCCTGGACGACCTGTGGCCGCACACGCTGCTGCTCCTCCAAACCTCGGACCGGGAGTCCTGACCCGAAGGTCGGTCCACGCCGACCGGACCGCGGGCCGGCGCGGCGTAAGGCCCCGCCGCGGGCCCGGCTGAGTCCACGAGCGAAGGCCTGCGGCGCGGCGCCGGTCCAGCCGTGCCCGGCGCCCGGTCCGCTCCGCGCGGCCGGGCACTCCGGCCCGCTCCCGTGCGGCCACCGCCGTCCCGGCAGGGACCCGCGCCGGGGCCGCCGGGAGGCCGGGCGCTGTGCACCGGGCGGAGCGCCGGCGCACCGCGGTCCGGTCCGCGCACCCATCCGGACACCGGGCGGGCACGGCCGCGGCATCGCCCTCGGCGGTCCCCGGCGACGACCTGACCGCCCGCCGGCCCCACCGGCCGGCTCAGCCCTCCGCGATGACCATCACGCAGGCGACCCCGGCATCCTGACTGAGTGACACGCGCCACCGCCTGACGCCGAGTTCGGCGGCGCGGGCGGCCACCGTGCCGCGGACCGACAGCCGGGGCCGACCGCTGCCCTCGGCGACCACCTCGGCACCGGTCCAACACACACCGCCCGGCGCAGCCGGCCCGCAGACCGCCGAGCCCCAATGCCTGACCGGGACGGCCAGGGGCCGGCGAGATCGCTAGACGGCGCCGACGCCGTGCTGATCGCCCGGCCGGAAGTCACCCGGACTTCGGGGAAAACCAGGGACGGTGTCCCGGGCCGGTCGGGTGTGTGCCCGTGACGCCCGTGATCAGCGAGTAGAGGCTGGTCTGCGCGGCGATGAAGAGACGGTTGCGCTTGGCTCCGCCCCAGGAGATATTGGCCACCGCCTCGGGGATGTGGAGCCGCCCGATCAGCGTGCCGTCGGGGTCATAGCAGTGCACCCCGTCGTCCATCGCGGCTACCCAGAGCCGGCCGCCGTCGTCGAAACGGAGGTTGTCGAACCGGGCATTCTTGCGGCATGTGGCGTCGGCGAAGATCCTGCCGTCGGAGAGGGTGCCGTTATCCCTCACGTTGAAGACCCGGATGTGGCCGGCCCGGGTGTCGGAGACGAAGAGCTGCCGCTCGTCGGCGGAGAAGACCAGACCGTTCGGCGCCGCGAAGCAGTCGGCGACCAGGCGTACCTCACCGCTGCCCGGGTCGATCCGGTAGACGTTGTTGGCGCCGATCTCGCTCTCGGCACGGTATCCCTCGTAGTCACTGGTGATACCGAAGTCCGGATCGGAGAACCAGACGGAACCGTCCGACTTCACCACTGCGTCGTTCGGGCTGTTCAGCCGCTTGCCCTGCCAACGATCAGCCAGCACCGTGACCGTGCCATCGTACTCAGTGCGTGTCACCCGACGGTTGCCCTGCTCGCACGTGATCAGCCTCCCCTGGCGGTCGAGGGTGTTGCCGTTGGTGTGCCCGGCACCGCGGCGGAAGACGCTGACGGCACCGGTCTCCTCGTCCCAACGCAGCATCCGGTCATTGGGGATGTCGCTCCAGATCACCTGCTTCCAAGCGGGAAGGTAGACCGGCCCCTCTGCCCAGCGGCAACCGGTGTACAGCACCTCCAAGCCGTCATCGCCGTTCATGCACCGCCCGGTACGGAACCGGTCGTCGAGCATCTCGTACAGCGCAGGGCGCTCGCTGGCCATAAGGTCCCCTCCTGCGAAATCCCGCAGACATGCCGAATGTCCTTCGGCTTGATGATGAGAGTGCAAGATGAAGTATGGTTGTTGCAAGGATGTTCCGAATGGAGAGTTGTGGATCACATTGATCGGGCCCTGCTGGCGCAGCTGCAGCAGGACGCCACCCAGTCCTATGCCGCGCTGGGCCAGGCCGTGGGTCTGTCCGCCGGCGCCACCCATGAGCGCGTGCGCAAACTGCGGGAGCGCGGCGTCATCCGGCGCACCATGGCCGACGTTGACCCGGCTGCGGTGGGCGGGAGCGTCCTCGCCTACGTGATGGTCGAATCGACCGCCTGGATGGGCGACTCGGCGAAGGACTTCGCCGCGCTCCCGGAGATCCTGGAGGCGCACATCATCGCCGGCAGCGCCTCGGTGCTGGTGAAAGTCAGGACCACGACGACCGAGCAACTGCAGAACGTGCTGCGCCGGATCTACGGCATCGACGGAGTCAGCGGGACCCAGGCGACGGTTGTGCTGGAGACCTTCTTCGAGCGGCCGGTCTCCCCGCAGACCCCGCCGCCAGAGGCGACCTGACGCACGACGCAGGTGATTGAACACAGCTCCACCACGCCGTCTGGTACGCCACCGCCGGTACCGGCACGCCCGTCGCCCTGCTCACCACTGTCACCCGGTGCGTCTGCCGCCAACCAGGCCGCCCCGGTGGCGACAGAACACCTACCGGCTGCATCAAGGGCATGGCCCAGCTCACCCCGTCCTGCCGCCCGGCCCGCCAGCCCGGCTCCGCCCGGCGTGCAGCGGGCTGCTGCAGCACGCCGGGCGGCTGCGTTCCGGGGAAACGGCCTGACGAGTCCTTCAGGTTCCAGTGGTCGTCGCAACGCCCCAGCTCAAGAGGTGCGATGGACTTCGAGATCCGTAAGGACAGTAAGCCGCAGGGACGGAAGAAGCTGACCCCGGGAGCGAGCGGCATACTTCCAGCCCTGCAGCAGGGCTACAGCAGCAGGGAAGCCTGTCGGATCGTCGGTATCGACGTCCGGACCGGCACGAAAGGGCGCAAACGGCCGCCACGCGCACAAGGGCCATGAGAAGGCGGCGCCTCCGATCTACCGGGAGGCGCCGCCTTCGTCGGATCCGTCCCGCTACCTGGGCGAGGCCGACCGCATCACATAGCCGACCGACTGTGTGAGAAAGCCACCGTGCGCACCATCGCGGCCGAGCTGGGCCGCAGCCCGTCCACCATCAGCCGGGAGATCCGCCACAACGGCACGGTCGACCCTCGCGGCGTCCGGCACCACCGCCCCTACGCCGCCCAGGCCCGCGCAGATGCCCGCCGGCCCCGCCCCAAGCCCGGAAAGATCAGCCAGAACCCGCGGCTGCGGGACTTCATCCAGCACCACCTGGACCTACGGTGGAGCCCGGAACAGATCTAAGGGGGAATGCTTTCGCCATCGGCACCCTGGTCGAGCGTGCCACTCGCTACGTCATGCTCGTGCATCTGACCCACGGCCGCGCCGCCGAGCGGGTCCGTGACGCCCTGGTGGAGACCGTGCAGCGGCTGCCCGCTCATCTGGTCCGCTCGCCGACCTGGGACCAGGGAAGCGAGATGGCCGCCCACAGCACGTTCACCCTGGCCATTGACATCCCGGTGTACTTCTGCGACCCGGCCGGCCCCTGGCAGCACGGCTCGAACCAGAACACCAACGGCCTGTTACTTCCCCAAGGGCACCGACCTGTCGCCGCACACCCGCGAACACCTGGACACGGTCGCCACCGAGCTGAACGGACGCCCCCGCAAAACGCTCGGCCGGGAAGCCCCGGCCGAGCGCCTTCCGTTGCCGCGGCCGGACGCCGGGGTGTTGCGGTAGGCGTCGTAGCGCTCCAGCTCGGCGAGCAGGCGGGCGGGCGTAGGACATGGTGCGGTCCATCTCCACGAAGGCGTGGGAGCCGTCGGCCAGGAGCGCCACGCCGTCGGGGACCAGGTTCCCGGCCAGGGTGGGGGTGGGCCGCTACCACCTGCCGGTCGGTGTGGTCGGCCGCCCCGGCGTGGTGGAAGCCGATGACGGTCTCGACCAGGACGAGAGCGTGCCGGTCGACGCAAAGGGGGAGCAACTTCAGCACCCTCCGCGGGCCGCGACCGAATGCCCCGCTGCCTCCACGACAGCAGCCACCTTCCGTGTGGACACCAGCCGGGCCCCCCGCACGTACAACCCCACACCACCGCCCCGCGCGCCCGCATCCGCGGCACCACCCTCCGGGACAGAATCCGCCGGCGCCCGGTCATGCCGGCTGGGCTCCAACCCCACCCGGGCGCCTGCCGGGCGGGCCACTTCAAGAACCCGGCCCGCCCCCGGATCCCGCTTGATCACCCGGTGCAAGGTCGCCAGCGAAGGGACACACTGCGCACCCCACCACTCCAGCTCCTCTTCTTCCCGGGCCCGGAGCATCCTGCGGCGCAACTCCTCAACGTTCCCGCCGATCTGAGCAAGGACGTCCCACAAGGCGCCACTCAGTGAAAACCCGTCGCGTCCTGCCGCGGCCGTGGCTCGACAAGCCCCCGGCGCCCATCGGCCAGCCACCGCCACGCCGTCCGCTTCGACACCCTCGCCGGCTCCGCCGCGATCCGCCCGTGCAACCGCGACGGGGTCCCCTCCTCGTCCACCGCAAGAAGCCGCCGTACCACCCCACACCCCGCGCCACCGACACGCTCCGAGTGATCAGAAGGGCCACAGCCCTGAGCACCAGCTCCACTTCTGGCGTTCGGCGACCACAGGCCGTCCACGGCCACGTATGTCTCAGGCCATCAGGCCGCCGCAAGTCCCTCGGCGAGGAACCTTTGCACGAACTCTCCTGCACGCCGGTCGAGATCGGCGTACTGCGTCTCTCGCTCAGCACCCGAGACCGCTTCGCCGACCAGGAGGTTTCCTTCGGCGTCGACGCGCTGCGGGCGCTCCTCAGCGTCGGTGAGCAGGCCGACGGTGGAATGGGAGAAGCCGCAGTAGTAGGCGATGCCTTCGCTCAGATTGGTTTCGAGGACGGTTTGCATCCCTTCCACGATGGGATCGTCGGCAGTGGCGCCAGCGAGGCCCAGCCACAGCATGCGCTTGCCCGCGAGGCGGGGCTTGCTGCGGCCGTAGGCAAACCCGTAGTTCCATACGCGGTCGATCCAGCCCTTGAGGATGGCGGGCACGCTCTGCCAGTACACCGGGAAGACGGCGACGACGACATCCGCGTCGAGGATGCGCCGCATATGGGCGTGCGCTTCGTCCGAATACACCTTTTCCCTGTTGCCCCAGTCCGGCTGGTCCGACATGTTCATCCGCGGGTCGAACCCTTCGGCGTGCAGGTCGAGCAGGTCGATGCGGTATCCGGCGGCTTCGAGTCGGGCGGCAGCACGGCGGGCCGTGTGCGCGGTGAGGGAATCGGTGCGGTGGTGCGCGACCACCACGAGGGCTGTCCTGGCATGGCTGTCGTGCTGTGTCACGGTGTCTCCCGGCTGGTCTCGGTCGATTGATGAATCCAGTACAGCCGCGGTGACGTAGATGATCCATGGGAGAAACGCTCCGGAACATAGGAGATCGTCTACGATGCGTCCCGTGGATCCATTGAGCTCGCTACTGAGTGGCTTCCGGGCCGAGGGCTCGGTCGTCAGCCGCGCCGTCCTGACGGCGCCCTGGACCATCCGCTTCGCTGACGGCGGACCGCTCACCATGATCAGCGTGCTGCGCGGCGGGGGCACCCTGCTGCTGCCCGACGGCACCGAGCGAGCGGTCGGCGTGGGCCACACGGCCATCGTGCGCGGCCCCGCACCGTTCCATCTCGCCGACCGTCCCACCACTGTCCACAGCTCCCACGCCGCGTACGAGATCGCCTGCTTCACCAAGGACACCGAGTGCACCGCCCAGGAACTCGCCGGTATCCACTGGGGCACCGACTCGAAGGAGGCGACCGCGCTGATCGTGGGCGCCTACCGCGCCTCGGGCCACCGCCACGAACGGCTCCTGCGTACCCTGCCACCCGTCCTGGTGATGAAGGAGGACGTCGAGGTCTGCGCTTGGCTGGAGACGGCCGCCGCCGACGCCGCCCGTCTCTCGGCCGGTTCGCAGGCGCTGATGGACCGGCTCCTCGACTGGGCCCTGGTGTGCACGCTGCGCAGCTGGTTCGACCAGGCCGGTGCCGACGCGCCCAGCTGGTACCGGGGGCTCGCCGACCCGGTCCTCGCCCCCGCACTGCAGGCCTTCCACGACCGGCCCGCCCAGGCTTGGACGGTGGCGTCGCTGGCCGCTCGAGCCGGCGTCTCCCGGGCACTGTTCGCCAAGCGCTTCACCAAGCTGATGGGCCGTCCACCCCTCGCCTACCTCACGGAATGCCGCATGGACGAGGCCGAGGCGCTTCTGACCGACACCGACCTCAGCGTCGCCGAGATCGGAAGGTCCGTCGGCTATGCCGACGCTTTCGGCTTCAGCGCCGCGTTCAAACGCCACAAGGGTCTGAGCCCCAGCACCTTCCGCGCCGCGGCGGCCTGAGTTCCGTCACGGCGACCAGGGGTGATCTTCTCACGGGGTGTCGCTCTGCGTCAGGCGCGCCAGGTTACCCCCGCCTGGACGGCTCTACGCGGGACGTGCCCGGCCCGATCCCGGGGAGGCTCCGCACAAGGGTTGACGCCCGCTCCGGCAACCAAACGATCAGCCCCGTGCTGTCCCCCGACGTCGGTCTCCCCGGTTCGGGAGGTCGTGCAGGCTCGGTGCCTCAGGTGAGCGGTGCTCTGCCGTCTTCTCCTGCACTGCTCGGTGATGTCGCCTGAGCTCGACAGCGTACGAGCTTCCCGGGACCTCACATCCGTCCGCTCAGCCGTTTGTGGGCGGTCTGGAACGATTCGAACTCATGGGGCAGGCCCCGCCAGGGCGAGTTTGTGCGGTACTTCCACGCGATGGCAGGGTGCGGCGATGGTCGGCCCACCGACGCCCACGGACCGGATCGGCCGCCATCAGCGGCTCGATCCGGTCCCACATCACATCAGTGATCACTAATCGGACAGGCATATCCGATCAACTGATCAACCCATCACAGAGACACGCGCCAGGTGAGTTCTGGATCCGGACCACACCCTCGGGGTGACGAAGCGGTTATCCGGCGAGGCTCGATGCGGGATGTACTGTAGGGCTCAGCCCTTCTGGAGCCACAACTGGTAGTTCCGGTTTGTGGCGTTCCACCGGCAGTCCCAGCTGTAGACGTTCGAGTAGTTGTCCCAGTACCACGAGCCGCGGGTGTTGCACGGGTCGAGCCGGTTGAAGCGTTCGCCGCTGTCCGTCCAGTAGAGGGCCAGGGCGCTCGCCTCCTTCGCAGACTCTCCCGCAGCGGTGGGTTCCGCCTGCGCGGTGGCGGCCGAACCACCGGCCACCAACGCGGCTCCCATCATGACACCGGCGAGCCATGTACGAATACGCATGATGCTCCTCAAGAGAGACGTGGGGCAATGCGCCGAAGTCGGGGTTACTCATTCCCCAGGCTTGCATTACCGATTCCAGGGGGCGCGGTGTTGTTCGTCAACCTGTTTCGCTGCCGGACAGTAAGCACTTTCCAGCTTTTCCGGAGCGGGCTCTTTGCCGCGCCGCCAAGATGATTCTGAAGGCTGCCCCTTTCACCGGCCACTCCTTTCGGCCTATGCCGAAGTGCCTGACGTAAAAGGATCTGGACATGCCGTGTGCGGGGCGGGAGGGTCGGTCTCCTGTGGGTTATGTGCATGGAGGTGTTGGTCGGTGCTTCGTGTCCACTTCGGCCGGGAGGATCTGGCTAGGACCCGGGTGATAGACACCTGGGGGCCGCTGGGCGAAACGTTCCTCAGTCTGACCACCTTGCAGCACCCCGCGGGGCCTGCGGTGTTCGGCGGGTGGCGTCAGCGGGTACGGCAGGCACAGCAACTGATCACACACCCGGCCGCGGCGCTGTTCCAGGGTGGATTCGTGGACCTGTTCACCGTGACCGGCCCTGCCGCCTCCTGGGAGGAGGGTCTGGAGGCGTTGCGTAACGCTGGTTCGGATCTGATGCGGCAGGAGTTCGCGGGGGCAAGGGAGCTGCGTGAGCACTACACCAAGCGCAGTGACCGGTGGGCGGGCCTGGCTTGGGGGGATCCGGCGCATGACCGGGGCGACCGGGAGGCGCTGGTGGACTTCCTGGACGGGTATTACCGGGTGGCGGTGGCCCCGTATTGGTCGGGGATGCGAACCCGCTTACAGCAGGAGCAGGCCGGTCGTGCGCGTGTCTACGCCGAGCAGGGGGTGGAGGCGATGCTGGCCCGGCTGCCACCGGGTTTCCGCTGGCGCTCGCCCATCCTGGAGATAGGGCGCGGTGCCACGGTCTACGAATTTCATCTCGGTGGGCGGGGCCTGGTGTTGGTGCCGTCGGTGTTCTACCAAAGCCGGCCGACCGTCTTCTTCAGCCCCGACGGCCAGGAGCCGGCGGTCCTGTTCGTGCCCGTACTGCGCACCACCGGTGATGCAGCCGGGGTGCTCACCACCACGCAGAACGGCACACTCAAGGAGTTGGAGGCGCTGCTGGGCCGCACCCGCGCCCGCGCCCTGGACGCCATCGGCCAAGTTCCGTGCACCACCAGCCAGCTCGCCCAGCGCCTGAATGTCTCCCTGGCCAGTGCCAGCGAGCACGCCACCGTGCTGCGCCGCGCCGGGCTGATTACCACGATCCGTCACGGCAGCGCTGTCCATCACAGTGTCACTCCCCTCGGGACCGGCCTGCTCAATGGCATGTCCCCGGCCCCCTGAGCGGCACGCTCGGACCGGCATGGAAACAGCCGCAACGCCGCGAGGCCGGCGTCTCTGTTGGGTGAGACGTCGGCAGGCCATGAAGCGAGGGGCAGTCCCAGGTGGACCGGGCAGAAGCGCTGATCGACGGTGACCTGCCGCGGCTGTTCGCCACCGCGAGGGCGTTCGACGCGGCCGGCTGCCACTACCAGGCGGCGCGCACGCTACTGCTCGCCGGGGGCGAGCACACCGCCGCCGGAGCCTCCGCGCTCACCGACCACAGGCTGACGCTGTACTGACTCGGTGGCTGCGGCCGAGCAGGGCGCGGTGAACCACACGTGGGGGTTAGCGGAGATCTGAGTCGCCCTTCTCCACAGTCAGCTCCGCACCAAGGTCACCCGAGGCGCCGGCAGGCCGGCGGCCGCGCTCGCGATGGCGTTCGAACTGGTCGAGTCCGCCCTGGCACGGAGCCCACCTGGTCCCCCTGGTCCGCGCCGGTGCACGCTTCGAGAACGGTATCCTGGTCGAGCGGTCCGAGGTGGAGGCGTGAAGGACATGTTCGCAGCGCTTGACGCGTTGACCGACCGCGATCCGAACCGTCGGGACGTTGCCGCTGCAGTCCTCGGGGATCTCCTGCGCGGCACCGCGCTCGACACGGACACCGCCTGCCTGGTTGTCGGGCGCCTGGTCAGCCTGGCCGTCAACGAACCGGAAACCAAGGTCCGCGAGTCCGCCCTGAACTCGATCAGCGAGGCCTTCAACCACCACCGCCTGCCCTTGGCCCTCCTCGAACCGCTGGCGACCGCCATGCCGACGATGGAATACGAGCTCCTCGAATACGCCCTCTACGTCCTCGGCGCCACCCACGATCCGCGGGCCCGGCCGCTGATCGAGCCGTTCCTCCACCACCCCGACCCACGGGTGCGCGATGATGCCCGGCTCGCGGACTCCGAGATCACCGCACCGGAAGGCCCCATCCACAACTCTTGACCATTGCTCGTTCCGCAGTCGGGCCGGACCCCACTGCGACGGCTCCTCACACCACAGCTGGGCACCGCCGCCGCGCTCATCGCCAACGTGAGAGTGACCAGAAGTAACCCCGCCCATGCGGCCGCGGCTGCGCCTCCGGTGCTTGGCGCACCGGGAAGTGGCCGGACTACCGCCACCCCCGGAGCCAGGGCCGGCCCGGGCTGCGGGCCGCGCTGGCCCAAGCGTTCGTCGCCCCCGGCCGTTGGGCGACGCAGCAGCGTCGGTGGGTGATCCGTTGCAGGTACTGCCGGCCGTCTATCACGCGCTGTGGTCCGGATGGCTTGCGACGCGGCTCGATGAGCCGCTCAGTGAGCAGGCACTGCTATGCGCGCACCGGCACGACCGTGGGCGAGCCTACGATCCGACTCGACGCTACCCAGCAGCAAGACAGCCAGTGGACAGGAGGCTGCACAACGGTGCACCAGCACGGCTGACCAGCGGCTGCCCGGCTCAGTCGGCAGGAGCCGAGGCGGGGTCCCAGGCACTCCTACAGCAGATCGTCAGCTTCCGGCCGTGGCGAGTTTCGCGGCGAAACCGAGGAACAGCGCGCCGGCTCCCGCGGTGAGTCCCGAGGACAGCCGCCTGCGGCGGCTGAACCGGGCGGACAGATAGGTGCCGCCGAAGATCAAGGCCGTGATGTAACAGACACTCATCGCCTGATAGACCAGCGCGAGTAGTCCGAAGGACAGCATCGGGTGCGGATAGGCCGGGTCCACGAACTGGGCGAAGAACGAGATGAAGAACAAGATGGCCTTGGGGTTCAGTAGCGTGATCAGCACCGACCTGCGGAACGGGTGCTCAACGCCGGTTCCCTCACCTTCGGACCGCGCAGCGGCCGAGGGCGACTCGCCGCGCGTTCGCCACGTCCGCCACGCCGCCCGGAGCATGCCGACGGCGATCCACCCGAGGTAGCCGGCCCCCGCGTACTTCACCACGGCGAACGCCACCGGATTCGCCCTCAGCAACGACGCGACGCCCGCCGCCGTCAACAGCATGAGGAGCATCTCGCCGAGGAAGACGCCCGCCGCCGCTCGATAGCCCGTCCGTACCCCACGCCGAACTGCCACCGACAGCGTGTACAGCGAGCTCGGCCCGGGCAGCAGAATGATCAGCAGAGTGCCCAGCGCGTAGGTGGGCAGATTCGCCACTCCCAGCATCGGTCCCGCTCCGCTCCCCGGCTGTCGGCTCGGCCGCCGGTCACCCCTGAAACTCATCGGACTATGACATACGACCGCACGCAGCGGACAGCCGGCCGGTGAAGCGACCGGCTGAAGCCCCGTGACCCGAACGCCTCCCCGACAGGCTCACGCTGTTTGCGCCCATAACCCCCACAGTTCGTCACGACGTGCAGCTGAGGTGCTCCGCCAACAGGTCCCGGGGCAGCTACGCCCTCCGCCGATCTGCCGCTCAACACCGACTGGCGGGCCCGCGCGGTGTGTAAGGACGAAAACCCCGAGTTGTTCTTCCCGATCGGCAACACCGGCTCGGCACTGTGGCAGGTCGAGGAGGCGAAGGCGATGTGCCGCCTTCATGGACGGTGCGGATGGGCATGGCGGTGCGCATGGCGGGGCGCAGCCGGGCAGTGACCGGACCGGCTCCGTCCCCCGGAGCGGCTGCTCCCGTATCGGGGAGGCCGAACGCGGCGGGTGTCCCGCGTTCCTGGAGGCGTCCAGTGAGGCCGGCGTGCGGTTCGACGGGGGGCTCGGTTCCCGGGGCACGACCGGCATCCCGTCCGGCGACGGCGGGCCCCGCACCTGGTGCATGCGCACAGGGGCCGAGCTGAGGAGACGGGCCGGCCGTCGGCGTAGCGCTCCGGCCGCGCCGGGAGTCGTGGTTCGACGCCCGCCGCTTCCCCCAGGAACCGGGGCCCCGGTCAGGCCGCGGGGACGGGCAGCAGTCGGTAGGCGTCTTCGTGGGCGACGACCCGGCCGGCGGTGGGCGGGGCGAAGTGGGTTCCGAGGAGGAGGGTGTCGGTGCCGGCGAGGGAGGCGAGCAGCGTGCGGCGGGTGGCCTCGGCTTGCTGGGGGTCGATGTCGACGCAGGCGCCGATGGCGGGGTGGGCGAGCTGGACCGGGTGGTGGAGGCAGTCGCCGGTGATCAGCGCCGTCTCGCCCCGGCTGGTCAGTTCGACGGCGACATGGCCGGGAGTGTGGCCGGGAGTCGGGAGCAGGCGCAGGCCGGGGAGGATCTGCGTGCCGTCGGCCGGGACGTCGACCAGGTCGAGCAGGCCGGCCCGCTCGATGGGGATCACCGAGTCGCGGAACATCTGTCGGCGCGCCTCGTCCATGGCGTACCCGGTCCAGAACTCTCGTTCGGTGCGGGCGGTGAGGTAGCGGGCGGCGGGGAAGGTGGGGATCCATGCGCCGTCGACCTGCCGGGTGTTCCAGCCGACGTGGTCGGCGTGCAGGTGGGTGAGGACCACCAGGTCGACGGCTTCCGGCGGGAATCCGGCCGCGGTGAGGCGCTCCGGGTAGTCGGTGTGCAGGTCGTGCCAGGCCGGGTTGGCCCGCTGTTTCCCGTTGCCGATGCCGGTGTCGACGAGCACGCGCAGCCCGTCGATGACGAGGGCGAAGCTGTGGCTGTTCAGGCGCAGCACGCCGTCGGCGTCGGCGAAGTGGGGGTGCAGCCAGTCCTGGCCGGCCACCACCCCGGGGGTGGCGTCGGGGAGCAGCCATGGCCCGGTCTGGGGCGGCAGGGGGATCTCGTCGATGCGGTGGACGGTCACCTCGCCCACGGTCCAGGAGGGGGTGGTGATGGGAGCCTGCATGGCTGTCGTTCCTTTGCTTTTCAGGGGAGCTGGTCGGTTGTGGGGGGTGGGCTGCGGCTGCTGCCCTTCAGGGGAGTTGGTCGGTTGTGGGGTGGGCCGCGGTTGTTTCTGCGCCGTGAGCGGGTGGGCGCCGTCAGGGTGGTGACGGCGAGGACGGTGGTGATGACGCGTAGGTGTGGAGGGTGTTCCCGGGCCCGTGGCGCTGGGTGGCCGCGCCTGCGGTGATGGCGGACAGGCTCATGGAGAGGTGGCTCAGGATGTGGTGGGCGGCCGGGGTCGCCGCGCGGTTTCGCTCGCCGCGTGGGGCGGGGAGCAGGCGCGGCGCTCCTTGGGGGATGGCGCTGAGGGTTGCGCGGGCCGGGCCGCATCGCCGTGGACGGCGGGCGGTCCGGCGCCGTGCAGGCCAGGGTCAGGGCGCCAGTGCGCAGGGCGGCCGGGCGTTCGCCGGTCGCGGTGGTGAGGGGTTCGGTGCGGTGCCGACACGGTGAGTGCGGCGGTGGTGCTGAGGGTGAGGAAGACCAGCCGCGGGCCGCTTGTGGGGCGTCGGGGGCCACCAGGCCTGTGCAGGCCGGGCGGAAGGACGGGGGAAGCCTCCGGGTGTCCAGCTGGCCATGGCCGTGGTACCGGTGGTCAGCAGGGTGCGGCGCGCCGCAGGCGGGGGGCCGGGGTGCGGGCGCAGCGACCGCGGTGCGCCGGTGCGTGCGGCGGCCGTCTCTGTGGTGAAGGCAGACCGTGATCGCCTGAGCTGCGAACAGTGCGGTCTGCCAGCGCGTAGGCGGTGGGGGGTCGGGGCGGGGTGAAGGAGGAGGGTGGGGCCGAGGACACCCGCGGCCGTGCCGGTGGCCGCGGCGAGGGTGTTGGTCAGGGCGGAGCGGCTCGGGCGCCGGGGGATTTCCAGGTCGGGGAGGGCCTGGTCCGCGGCGCTGGTGGTCGCTCCGGTGACCATTCCTTGCCCCGGGCGGGCTGTCGTCGGGGAGCCCGTGCCGTCCGCCGAGGCCGCGAGGACCGTGGAGGCAGCCTCCGCGAGCAGGGTGTCTGCCAGGACGGGGTGTGGTCCCAGGTGGTCGGAGAGTGCTCCGGTGGTGAGCAGGGCCGGCAGCGGTGCCGGTGCGTATGCGCAAGACCACGGTGACGGCAAGCGCGGATGGGCTCCACCGCTGCTGGTGGAGGGGGTGTGGCGGTGTGGGGGCGCTGGACGCGACCAGGAGGGCTTCCAGGATTGAGCTGTCATGGAGGAAGGACGCCGCACGGTCTGTCCCGCAGGGACGGCCGGCTTGGAGTGGGCGGTACGCGGGTGTGCGGGACAGGACGCCGGACATGGGAACCCCTTTGTGCAGTTCAGGGCGCCGGGCATGGGACCCCTTCCCGTAAAAGCAATGGATTTGCTTTAAGGGACGATAGGACCTACCGTCACGCTAAAGCAAATGTTTAGCTTTTGCTGTGGGGCGCCCCGCCGCCCCCGTCCCGACCAGATGAGGGATCCGCCGTGTCTTCCGCCGAACTCACGCCGCCCGAGGCCGCCCGCTGGGCCGCCCGGGCCGGACTTCCACTGCCCGAGGACCGCCACTTGGCGGTCGCGGCCACCGCCAACCACATCCACGCCGTCGTCGCGGTCCTGCGCGAGCTGGACTTCGGGGACACCCCGCCCGCCGCCGCCTACCGGGCGGGAGAGGAGAAGCGATGAATCCGCATGAGCTGACCCTCGCCGCCGCCGCGACCGAGATCCGGGAACGGCGGCTGTCCCCCGTCGAGCTCGTCGACTCCGTCCTCGACCGCATCGGCCGGGTGGATCCCCAGGTCAGGGCATACGTCACGGTCGCAGCTGAGCAGGCCCGCAGCGCGGCGCGCGACGCCGAGCGGGAAGCGGCCCGGGGAGTGTTCCGAGGACCGCTACATGGTGTCCCGGTCGGCATCAAGGACCTGATCGACGTCGCCGGAATGCCCACCACCGCCAGCTCCCGCGTCCGCGCCGGCCACCGCGCGACCACCGACAGCACGGTCGCCGCCCGACTGCGAGCGGCCGGCGCGGTCCTGGTCGGAAAGACACACACCCACGAGTTCGCCTACGGTCTGACCACCCCGCAGACCGCCAACGCCTGGCACAGCGGCCGGGTCGCCGGAGGCTCCAGCGGTGGGTCCGCCGTCGCGGTGGCCGCCGGGGCGGCGACCTTCGCCCTCGGCACCGACACCGGCGGGTCGATCCGGGTCCCCGCCGCACTGAACGGAGTGGTCGGTCTCAAGCCCACCTACGGGCTGGTGCCCCGCCACGGCGTCACCCCGCTGTCCTGGTCGCTCGACCACGTCGGGCCGATCACCCGCACCGTCGAGGACGCGGCCCTGGTCCTGGCCGCCCTCGCCGGGCACGACCCGCGCGACCCCGCCTCGCTGGACATCCCTGCCGTCGACCACCGGCCGGAACGGGAGCCGGACCTGAGCGGCGTGCGCGTCGGCGTGCCGAGCACCTACTTCTTCGACCACATCGACCCGCAGGTCGCGGCCGCCGTCCACCACGCCATCGCACAGCTGGAGGCACTGGGCACCCGGCTCGTCGAGGTCGACATCCCGATGACCCGCTACATCCAGGCCACCCAGTGGGGCCTGATGGTGCCGGAGGCCAGCGCCTACCACGAGCGAACCCTGCGCACCGCCCCCGAGCTCTACCAGGCCGATGTGCGCATCCTCCTGGAAGCCGGCGAACTGATGAGCGCGGGCGACCACCTGCGCGCCCAGCGCGCCCGGACGCTGATACGCGGCGCATGGACCCGCCTCCTGCAGGAGGTCGACGTGATCGCCGCCCCCACGGTCCCGATGACCGCGGTTCCCGCTGCCCAGGAGTCCGTCACCTGGCCCGACGGCACGGTCGAGAGCGTCTCCGACGCCTACGTCCGCCTCTCCGCCCCGGCCAACATCACCGGCCTGCCCGCCCTGTCCGTCCCCGCGGGCCATGACACGGCGGGCCTGCCCATCGGCATGCAGCTGATCGGCCGGCCGCTCGACGAACGGACACTGCTACGGACCGGCCACGCCTACGAGCGGACCCGGCCCGCCCGGGCGCTCGCGCCGGCCGCCTGAGGTCGACGGGTGGGCCGGACCGGAGCCGCCCGGCCCGGCCCACCCGTCGCCGCGACGGACAGGGAGATTTCCGGCCCCGCCCTACCCGAGCGGCACCTGGCGCCAACGCTGCCGCCCGGCACCGGTGACGATCAAGCCCGTCCGCACCACACCGACGGGTACCAACGGGCGACGATCGCGGACGAGGGCGGACGGCGGCGGCAACGGACCCCGCGGCCCACCTCGGCGGCAAGGGCGGCGCCGACACCCACCAGCGATGATCACGGTGCCGCCTGGGCGCTCCTAAACGCAAAGCCTGCGCTTTAAACTGGTGCCATGAGCCGCAAGCAGATGACGCGCCCCGGCGGGCGCAGCGCCCGGGTCCAAGCCGCGGTGCACTCCGCCGTGCGCGAACTCCTGGCGGAGGTGGGGCGCGACGCACTGACGGTCCCGATGGTCGCCCAGCGCGCCGACGTCACCCCCTCGACGATCTACCGCCGCTGGGGGGACCTGACCGAGCTGCTGTCGGACGTCGCGGTGGAACGCCTGCGCCCCGACGGCGAACCGGAAGACCATGGCGACCTGCGGTCCGACCTCACGGCCTGGGCCGAACAGTTCCTCGACGAGATGGCCTCCGGCTCCGGCCGCGCCTACACCCGAGACGCCCTGCTCGGCGACCCGGACGGCAGCAACGCGGGCCAGTGCTCGGCCTACGCGGCCGAACAGATCAACACCATCCTCGCCCGTGCGGTCCGCCGCGGGGAGAACCCTCCCGACGTCGAAACAGCCATGGACCGCATCGTCGCCCCCATGATGTACCGCATCCTTTTCCGCCCGGACGGCCTCGACACCGCCTACGCCCGCCGCCTCGTAACCGACCTCCTCAACACATCCACAACAAGCGCCTCATAACGGGTGCCGCCCCTCCCACGACTCGACCGCGCGGCCGGCGGACGCAGGGAATGCGGAACTGCTGACAACCGCCCCGCACGACAACTCCGGGCGAAGCCGGGCAGCCACACGGCAGGCGTGCGGAAAAGGGCCGACCCGGCGTGCAGCCATCCGGCGACCGGTGCCGGGCTACCGCCCATGGGCGGCGGCCTGAGGCGTCTCCGACAGGCTGACGAGGGACCGAAAAGAGGTGGCCTGTCGAGTGGCGGGTACAGTCAGACCTGGCCTTGCCAGGTCAGTCGGCCGTCCTTGGCCGTTGCTGTGTACCGTCCCAGTGGTGTCCGGGTCTCCATGGCTGTGGCTACGGCATCGAGCAGATGGTTGAGGGACTCCCACATTGCGTCAGCGGGGAATGTGGTGCGGCCGAGCTCATCGTGCTTTCCCACCCGGCTTGAGGTGGCTTGTGGCCGGGTGTCCAGGATCAGGAGGCTTCCGCCGGAGTCGCTTGCGAAGGGCAGGTCTGAGGGGTGCCAGAGGGCGTAGCCTTCGCGGAGGAAATAGCCCGTAGTGTCGCCTTCCCGCTGAGTTGCAACCTCCAAATTCGTCGCTGCTTGGCGGTTCGAGACGATCGCTGAGACACTTAGGAGCTGAAACACTCCGATAACGTCGAAGTACCCGCTGCCGTCGTGCCGGAGAAGTAACTCTGCCAGTTCTCCCGGAAAAGTTTGCCCCAGGACGGTCTCTGCCATTTGGATCGCTTCTCGTCCAGCTCCGGGTGGAAGTGAAGAGTATGTCCGGGGTGCGTTCACTTCGAGCCATGCCTCGATGCGGTCCCATGAGTGGCTGATTGTTGATGTCCTCATGAGCACCATGATGGCGCCGGCGCCTTGGACATCAGCGGGGAACCCCATGCAGAAGGAGCACTTCAAGAAGGGGCCATGCGCCCTTGCGGCGACTGTTTCGTGGCGTGCAGCGCGACGATCCCGCTGCGTGGGGGGAGAGCGATGGAGCCGGCGCGCCACACGGTGGCCGAGGAGGCAACCCGCGGGCCCTGTAGGGGCGGCGGACCGCCGGGGGGCGGTGGGGTGGAGTGCTTCGCGCTGCGTGAAGCGGCGTTGCGAGCCGCGGGTGCCAGTGCACCGGGTAGGTGAGGCCGGCGGCGGGCCTCAGGCCCACCAGCGCGAGCAGCAGCAGGACAAGCAGAACGAGCGAGGACATCAATGCGTCCCGGGCTCGACCGGCATTCAACGCTGTGACGTGCGGTGATCGCGGCTGATCGCTCCTGAATAGGCGCTGCAACAGAGGTAAGGGCAAGTGGCACAGCCCGGACACGTTTGAGGGATGAGCCGGCTCGCTCGCGGGTGTCTAGGCTCGCTCGGTATGACGGGTGTTGATGTGCACGGGGCGGGTATCTCGGCGTACGACCGTAGGTTGCCTCGGAAGCGGATGGCTGCCGGCGTTCTGTTCTTCGACTCCGCGGGCAGAGTGTTGCTGGTCGATCCGGCCTACAGAGAGCCTTGGGAGATCCCCGGCGGAGCGGTGGAACGCGAGGAGTCCCCACGGGCCGGCGCCCGCCGCGAAGTCCGTGAGGAGCTGGGCCTCCAGGGCCACCGCTGCTCCGGTTGCCGGCAGGCTGCCCTGGTCGTGGCTTCGCTGTCCGAGGCGCAGGAGCCGCGTACCGCTTCGAGGCCATGGTGTCCTCGTGGGCGTAGAACGCCTCCAGCGGCCAGACTGTGTGCTGCTCGGTGAAGAGGATGGTCCCGAGCCAGACCGAGGCGAGCGGCATCACGGCCAGGAGGTGAACCAGCTGCCCGCGCGCATCGCCGCGGGGTCGGCTGTGCGGTAGCGCAGGACGGACTCGGATGCCGGCCGCACCGGGCGGACGGTTCCTCCCCGGTGAGGCCGGCATCCCTTCGCAGGTGCATGAGCCGTACGGCGAGCCGCGGTCACCGCGGACGACGTCCGCGTCGTCGGGGAGCCCCGGCCGTCTCCGGCCCGGCCGGTGTCGCTCGGGCGGGACACCGGTCGCTCCGTCTCCGTGGGGTGGAACGGCCGGGACATGGGATCCTCCCTCGGGCGGGGGTCGCTGAACCTCATGAACGCGGACGAGGCCGGCCGGCGGCCGGACGCAGTGCCCGGCGGTCCCGAGGTCACGGCCCGCCGGTAACGCCGCTTCCCTGGCCGGTCATATGATCCTGACCCTGGGGCCGGAGGGTGTGCTGCGGGCGTCGCCGGACGGCACGGTCGTCGCCGAAGCCGCCGTGGCTGTCGGTCCGGTGGACCGGGCCGCGGTGGCGACGCGTTCGACGCGGGTTTCCTCGCGGCCTGGTCGGGCGAGGAGGCCCCGGTGTCCTGTCTGCGCCGCGACCTCGACGCCGTACTGCACGAAGATCGGAGCTCAGCCGTGACGAGATGGCTCGGCATCGCCCTGCTGCCCACCGCGGAACACCGCACCGCCGCGATTCGCCTCCAGCGGGAGGTGGGCGGCGGCCACGAGTTGCGCCCGCCGCTGAGCCCGGACGGCAATCTGCCCCATGTCACGGTGTTCCAAGGGCCGTTCCTCGACTCCTTCGACCCGGCCACGGAGCTCGACCGGATCGTCGCCGGAGCGGACGCGCCGGAGCGGATCGCCCTGGCATCGCGGGGCGTCGTGTACCAGCCCACCGGCTGGGTGTTCCTCGCGCTGGAGCGACCCCCGCTGCTGGAGAAGATTCAGCAGTCGACGCTGGCGGTGCTGGCGCCGCATCTGGACCGGCCGGCGTTCGACCCGTCCAAGGACGTCTCGCGGTTCACGGAGGACGAGCGGGAGAGCTTCGAGCGGTACGGGTACCGCTACACCGGCCCCGCGTACGCGCCTCACATCACTCTGGGGCGCGCGGAGGAAGCGGTGGCCCAAGAGCTGGTCCGGTCGGCGCCCGAGCGGGTGGACGTGCCGGGGATCTGGGTCTTCGACCGCTTCAGCTGCTACGTGATGGGCGAGAACGGAGCCCACGCGGAAATCGTGGAAGAGAGGGCGCTGCGCCCGCGGTGACGCCGGCTCGCGAGCTCCCCGCGTGACGGGCGAGGCCGTCGATCTGGGCTCGCCCGGGACGGCGCGTGGATCGCCTGACCGGCCGACGGCTGAGCGCCTGACCGCTCGGCGGGGCCGCGTGAGACGGACCGGGGCAGGAAGATGCGGGCGACGGGCCCCGCACGCCGGTGGTACGAGGCCGGGGGACGGTCGGCCGGCCCGCCGGGTGTTGATGCATGTCATCTCCGGGACCGCCAAGCACTCCCACCGGACGTGCCTCGGTGAAGCCAAGAGCACGGGTGACGGGCCGGGACGCCCGGGGCCCTGTCTCAGGGCGGGCCGGCGGGCGCGCCGGGCGAGGGGGCCGGAGCGGCGGAGCCGGGCTCGGCAGCGCTTCCCGCGGACGCCTCGAACGCAGCGTCGCCGTTGAGGCAGCGCCCCGGCGACGTGCCGACGGTGCGCCGGAACGCCGCCAGGAAGGCGCTCGGCGTCGCGTATCCCACGGTGTGGGCGACCCGGGAAGGGTTGGCCCTTGGTGAGCAGCGGAAGTGCGGCATGCAGCCGCACATGGGTGCGCCAGCGGTCGAAGTGCATGCCGGTGTCCCGGGCGAACACCCCGGATGTCGTGGGCGCGGCTGATGTACACGGCGGGCAGCCCCGCACCGCAGCCGATGTCGAGGAAGGACCCGCCGGGGCGGGCGGCGAGGCGGGAGCCCACCAGGTCCGTCATGCGTTCGGACGCGGCGGTGACGGAGGTGTCGTCGCGCTCGGGGTCGTCCCAGTAACTCAGGTGGATGCTGCCGCCCATGGCCCGCGTGATCAGCTCGGTGGACCGGTCATACATGGCGGCCGGGTCGTTCTGGGTCGGTGACTGCTGCTGCGTCATGCTGGTCTTCCTTCCGGTGGACCGGGGAGGCCGGGGTGGACGGCGAAGTGCCGCCGCCCACGCCGCCGGGCGACGGTTCGACCATCCCACTTGCCTCCTCGCTTTCGGCTCGTGCCCTGTCGTGCCGCCTTGTTCGCGCGCCGTTTCGAGGAGTGGATTTCGTGGGCGGTGCCGTCGTCGGTTCCGCTCCTCGCCCCACAGCCGTGCGTCGATCGGCGCGCAGATCCACCGTGCCCAGCGAGGATGCGGCTGCGGTGGTCGCCGGACCGGAAGTGGCCGACCCCGTACACAGAACAGCAGTGAGCAGGCGCGACAGCTACGACGTGGGGGCCGGGTCAACGGCGGTGCCGGGCAGAGGATTCCTGCCCGGCACCGCCGCTCCACCGTGTCCGGACGCCGGCGGGACCCATTCCCGGGCGCGGTGGCTGTCTCGGGGCCGTCGATGATCGGGGCGAGGGCGGTGGGCCGGCCCTGGGTGACCGCTTCGGCGCCGGTTGCGCGCCCGGCGCTTGAGGCCGCCGACCCGGCCGGGGGCGGCGCGCCTGGCCGCCGCCGTCCCCGGCCCGGTTCACCGGACAGCGTCGCCCACGCCGGGGAGGTCGGCGGCGCCCTGCCGGGGAGAGCGGCGTGTGCGGGCCGCCTCCGGCCCCGTGGGCGGGGCCGGCACCTGGTCGTCTGGGGGCGGGGACGCGAGGCCGGCGCGCACGACCGCGTGGGGCACGATGCCGCTGCGCTCAGGGCGAAGCGACGGCAGTCGTCCTGCGCTTCTCGTTCGGGCGGGAGTGGAGGGAGGTTCTCTCGAAGCGCATGCTGGGTCGCGTCCATCCGGGCAGGGTGACCTCACCTCGCTGCGCGAAGCCGAGACGTGCGTACCACTGGCACAGCCTGGTGTTGGTGGCGACGGCATCCAGACGCAGCAGCGAACGGCCTCTTTCGGCGGCTCGGCGCTGGGACCAGTCCACCAAGGCACCGCCGATGCCGCGGCCGTGGCAGGCGGGGAGGACGGCCAGGCGGTGCAGGTAGGCCGCCCCTTCCGTGCCCGTGTCCGACCACACCTCGACATCCGCCCACTCCACGGCGAACGTCGCCACCACCTCCTCGCCCCAGCGGACCAGAAACGTCTCACCCCGCTCGACGCCGGCGGCGACAGCGGCTCGTGGGATCACCCGCCACGACGCGGGAAGCCCCTGCTCCACCTGGTCATCCCGCGCCGCGGACAACACGGCCACCGCTGTCTCGACATCTCCACTGCCGGCCTCACGGATGGACAGCTCTCCGCCTGTCCGGACGTCCACGCTCATTCCCCCTCTTCCTCTCCCACCCGGTTCGAGGCACCGCTTCACCATCGGGCTCGGACGCGGGCAACCGGGCGCGAGGCTGATGCACTCAGCCACCATGATGGGCCGAGCCGTCAGCGGTGCCACCGAACACCCCAGCGCGTCGGTGCGCGCCTCGGCCCGCTGGGGACCGGCAGCCTCGGCCGACCGCAGTCGCTGCCCTGCCCCGCCCGGGCCGGGCGGGGCACGGGCCTCCGCCGGCGGCGTCCGCGGTGATCAACGCGCGGGACCGGGGGCGGTGTCCGGCCGGAGGAAGCGGTGGAGGATCAGGCGCAGCGTGGGGAGCTGTTCGGCCGGTCGGAAGGAGGGGTCGGTGGCGGCGCTGGTGTAGAGCGCGGCGATGAGGGCCATGACCCACGCGGCGGCAGCGTCCGGGTCCAGGCCCGGGTCGATCCGGCCGGTGGCGGCGGCGTTCCGCAGCAGGGTGGTCACGGTGGCTCGTTCCTCGTCGTTGTCCCGGCTCAGCAGTGCTTCGAGTTCGGGATCGCGGTAGGCCTGCACCATCGCCTCCATGACGAGGGCGGGCACCAGGGGCTCCGCGGCGGGAGCGGCGAGAAGGTCCACGGTGTCGAGGAGGGCGGCCCACGGGTCGGCGGCGGCGCGGGCGGCGGCAAGACGCTCGGCCTTGGTGGCGCCCTCCGGCTCGTCGTCCTCGAAGACGGCGTGGAAGATGGCCCGCTTGTTGGGGAAGTAGTGGAACAGGTTCCCCGCGCTCATCCCGGCGGCTTTGCAGATCTCGGCCGTGGTGGTGCGCTCGAAGCCCTTGGCCGCGAAGAGTTCGGCCGCGGCGTTGACGATGTGCCGGCGCCGTGCGCGGTGTCTGGCCGGATCGACCGTCCTCATGTGGGCTCCTCCGTCTTTGTTCCGGTCCCCCACCCCGTGGGTTCATTTTAAACCGAGTACTCGGTCTACTATTGCCGGGACCGCAGGACCAGGGGGAAGGGACGAGCATGCGTACCGGTGATGCAGGGGACCGCAGGACGGAGCGGCTCACCGTGCTCCGGGAACCGGCGTGGAGCACGGTGGGCGTCTACGTCGTTCTCGCCCTGGTGGGGGCGGGGGCGGGTTGGCTCGCCCACCTTCTGGCCGAATGGCTCCTGAACCTGCCCTCCGCGCCGCTGCGGGGACCGGCCGAGTTCGTCGCGTCCGTCCCGGTTCCGGCGCTGGCGGTCGTGGGATCGGCGGCCGGGCTGGCTCTCGGCGGCATCGCCCAGTACGAGCAGACGGTGATCCGTCTCACCGACGAGCGGGTGGTGCTGCTGCGCATGGGGAGCGAACAGGCTTTCCCCCGCGATGAGGTGGCCGCGGCGTACCGGGACGGCAAGCACCTCGTGCTGCTCGGCCACGACGGCGGTGAACTGGCCCGGGAGCGGTGTGACGTGGACCCCCGACGCGTCGCCGGTGCCTTCACGGCCCACGGCTACAGGTGGGCGGACGAGGATCCCCACCGGGAGGCGTTCCGCCTCTGGGTACCGGGCGTACCCGGACTGCCCGAAGGTGCCGAACCGCTTCTCAAGGCCCGGCAGGAGGCGCTGCGGAAGAAGGACCTCTCCGACGACGACGTCCGGGAACTGCGCAGGGAGCTGGCCCGCCTGGGTGTGGTGGTGCGGGACGACAAACGGCGCCAGTACTGGCGGATGGCCCGGCAGCCGGACACCGGGGCGAGCTGAGCGGCAGGCTTGCACCCGGGCGTGCGCCGCGGCCGGACCGCATGTGGTGTCCGGGTGGTTGGAGGCACGATCCGGGGCGGTGGTGCACGTGCCCGGGGGTGGTGCACGCGCCGGGTGCGGTGGCGGACATCGCGGTGCCCAGGTGAGTGGCGCCCGGCGTGGGCGGTGCGCGTACACGTGAGGCCGTGGCGCGGATGCGAGCGGATCCGGCGAGGCGCGCCCCCTCGATACGCCGCGTCCGACGCCGTGGACCGGATGCACAACGCCGGACCTCACCCGGCGGGCGATGCACAACAGCATGAGCCCGGTGGAGTACCGGTACCGGCGCGGGAACCGGGGCTGCTGGGCGGTCAGGGCCACGAGGTGGTGTGATGCGGGGGCCGGAGCCGGGGCGGGAAGCGCCCCGAAGCGGGGGTCAGACCGATGACACCGACGTCACACGCAGCTCCCCCGCCCAACTCTCACAACGAACCCGACCGGTGGGGAACGAGAGCTCCAGCGCGACGCGTCCCGCATGCGGTTCGTGGTCCTCCCGCGCCGCCAGAATGCTCTCCCCCAGGTGGTCCACGAACGGTGATCCCTCACCGACCGCCCCCACCGTGACGAGCCCTGAACCCCCCATGTCGTAACCCGCGTGCGGCTCCGACACCTCGACGATCAGACACCAGTCCGATCCGGTCGTGAGGTGAACGGCTTCCCCACGGTCATCGATCAGCCACACATCCAGCGGACCCTCGGGAACGTCACCGGCGTACACGTGCCACGACCCGGCGACCCGCGCCAGCCGGCGCCCCACCAGGCTCCCGGCACTCACCCCGGCACCGTGCAGCGGACACGCGTTCAACTTCTTGGACTCCACCCGCCGACCGTACCGCCAACCGACCCCACCACTCACGGCTCACACCTCACGGCATCGACGGTCCGTGCCGCGGTCTACGGCCGGAAATCGGTGATCACCATTACGCCCGCCACAACCACCGGTCCGGCCGGCCCCCTCGCCCGTTCCCCGGCGGGCCCCTTCGGGGAAACGCTCCGCCGGGGAGTGTCGGTTCGGGCGTCTACTGTGCCGGGCGTGGAGACGATCTACCAGATTCGACCTCGTCGTGCCGGAGGTCCTCACCACCGACAGCGGCACCCCGGACGACGACCTGTACCTCGCCGAAGCAGGTCTGCGCTACGAACTCATGATCGACGGCTGGTGCGCGGACTGCCCGTCATCCGCGGCGGGCGCACCGTCGCCCCCCTGAATGCCCCCCGGGACGTTGACGGACCGTACGGATCCCCGCAGCCGCACCCCGGCCCCTCCCCCGTGGGGCCGTGGGGACCGTGCGGACCCGGTGCTCCCGGGAGCCAGCCCGGTCGGTACGCATGGTGTTCCGTTCGCTGATCAGAATGCAGCTGACGTTGACGTCCAACACGGGGCACTCGTCCCGGCCGGTGGCCTCCAGGCGACTCCGCGAGTCCGTCACCCTGCCGACAGGGGATCGGTCCATGGCCCTCTTTCGGCCTACGCCTGTTCGGGGCAGCTCCGAAGAGCGCGTGTCCCGGTGTGACCGTAGCGTGGTGTCATGATCCGGGTCCCCAGACCGGGTGCGGGCCGCGAGCCTCAGCCGCCGACGGCGGGCCTGAACGAGGTCCAGGCCAGGGTCGGCAAGCGCCTGGACGACGTCGCCAAGATCCTCGCTGGTGCCCTGGTCGCGGTCGCGGGGATCATGACCACCCTGGGCCTGACGAGCGATGTGGTCTTCGTGGCCCTGAACAACGAGTCCTGGCCCATCTACGTCGCCTCTCTGTGCGCCATCCTGGCCATCGTATGCAGCGTCGTGGCCCTGCTCATCCACCCCACGCGCCGGGGCAATCTGTGGGAGACCGCGGTCCTGGTGCTGGGGGTGATCTTCTACATGACGGCGTTGATCGTGGCCGTTGTCGGTGCTGCGGACGCGGCGAGCGGAAACGGCCGCCCCAACATCACCCATATGCTCATCGAGGGGCACCGACCCGACCTGAAAGTGAGGTTCGACGTCCATGCGGATGGCGTCGATCGATGGGCCACCATCGATGTGTATGTCAATGGTGTGAACAAGGACGGGTCCCCCGTCACGGACGAAGACCTCTACGAGAGCACCCTTCGGCCCAACGACAAGGGGGAGGTCAGCCAGCGCGTCTCCGTCGCGGTCTCGGTCCCGCGCAGCGCGTGGGGCATTCAGATCACCGCGCTCACCTCGGGCGGGGACGTGGACTGCGAGGTGCGTTCCTCGCGTGGCCCCACCTGTTCCACTCTCCAGCTGCCATGACCCTCCGAGCCTCCCATGGCACAGCAGGTCAGCGTGGGTTCGGTCAAAGGCCGTCACAGGGGGCTGTTCGGGTGTCCACCCCGTTGCCGGCCTGCGGGCCGCTGCCGGGACACCGCTGGGCCGGCGGCGATGCAACCGGAGCGGGCAGAGGCATCCCGTCCGTGGCGTCGCGGACCGGGTGGAGACCACGACGCCGCCGCCCCGGTCCTGTCCCCGGCGCTCATGACAGTTCGCCCTGTTCCGGGCCCGGACCGTGGGCCACGGCGGCGTCTCGGCATCCTGCTCGCGAGCCGGGGCAACGATCACGACGGTTGAGGCGGGGGCGGTCTCCGGTTCCCAGGCCGGCCGTAGGGTGCCGGTGCGGTCCGGTCAGGAGGCGGCGGAGGCGTGATCGTGCGCGTGCTCTGCCGTCCGGCCGGGCCGGCACCGGCGGCGGACGAGCGCGATCAGGGAAGGTCCTCCGCGGAAGCACCACAGGGCGATGACCGGATCACAGATGGCACATGCCAACGATGCGTCGTGGTGGAACGGCAGGATCGGATTGCCCTTGAGGTGGTGGGCCATGTCCCAGGCCGTGTGGAGCAGCCAGCCGACGCCGATGAAGGCCCAGGAGTCCAGGCCGCGGTAGGCGACGTAGGCGGTGAGTGCGACGAATGGGAGCTCCCACGGTCCGAAGCCGCCCCCGCTCAGATAGGCGGCGCCGGCTCCGCCCACCATGATCGCGTTGAAGTGGCGTCGGTGCGGTTCTTCGATCAGGGACATCAGCAGGCAGTAGATGACGCCGACGATCACTGGTGACACGAGGTTCATGAGGGGATGACTTCTTTCCTCTTGGGGCGGGCCGGGTCGCCGTGGTCGAGCTGCCGCAGCGCGAGCACCGATGTCCCGGCCGGGGTCGGTCCCGGGTGGGCAGGATCAGGAGTGTCGGTACGCCGGCAGCCGTCGCGGCCAGCGGGATCGAGGTGATCAGTCAGGCGTCGGCGAGGGCGCGGCGCGCCGTTGCGGGAAACAGACTCGCGGGTTCCGGGGCCTCGCCGGGTTCGCCCACGCGGCCGGAGGCGCCGGATCCCATGAGCGTGTCGGCGCGCTCCAGGTCGAGGGCGCCGACGGCGCGCAGGTTCAGTCCTCCGATGCCGCCGACGACCTCACGAGGGCCCTCTGCGGTGACCAGCTCGACGGTCACCGCGCCGTCCGTCGCCGAGCCGCCGGCGTACAGGACCTCGTAGGGGGCGATGGCATCCGGCGGGTCGAAGTCATCGAACAGGACGACCTGGGTGTGCATGGGCGTGGGGTTCCTTCGGCGTCGATTTCATCGGGACGCTCCGAAGTCAACCGGCTTCCCGGGTGCTCGCCCAGTGGCGCTGGTGACAGGTTTCAACGGAATAGTGCCAGCGCGTTGTTGCGGCGTGCGGAGTGCGATGACATGGCCCTTCCGGAAGGGCGGGCCAGGTCCGGCCAGCCGGTGGGGAGGTAGGTTCTGGCCATGCATACGGTTGCCGTGCTCGCGTTGGATCAGGTGATCCCGTTCGACCTGGCCACCCCGATCGAGGTCTTCTCCCGGACCCGCCTGCCCGACGGGCGGCCCGGCTATCAGGTACGGGTGTGCGCCGAGCGCGACGAGGTCGACGCCGGAGCCTTCACCCTGCGTGCCCGCTGGGGCCTGGAGGGCCTTCAGGGCGCGGACACGATCATCGTGCCGGGCGTCGCCGATCCCGCTGCCCCGCTCCCTCCCGCCGTGCACGACGCGCTGCGGGCGGCCGCTGCCGACGGCACCCGGATCGCCTCCCTCTGCGTGGGCGCCTTCCCCCTGGCCGGGACCGGGCTCCTCGACGGGCTGCGTGTCACGACCCACTGGCGCGCGGCCGGTCTGCTGGCTGCCGCCCACCCGGACCTCGACGTCGACCCTGACGTCCTCTACGTCGACAACGGCCAGTTGCTCACCTCGGCCGGTGCCGCGGCGGGCATGGACCTGTGTCTGCACATGATCCGCCGTGACTACGGCTCGGCCGTCGCCGCCAACGCCGCCCGCCTGTCAGTGATGCCTCTCGAACGGGAGGGCGGGCAGGCGCAGTTCATCGTCCACGACCACATACCCACACCGCAGGGCTCCGAGCTTGAGGCGCTGCTCACCTGGCTACAGGACAACCTGGCCCGCGACCTCACCCTTGCCGACATCGCCGAGCGGGCCGGAACCAGCACCCGAACCCTGATCCGGCGCTTCCGCGACCAGACCGGCACCACGCCGCTCCAGTGGCTCCACCGGGCCCGCATCCGCCGGGCACAGCACTTGCTGGAAACCACGGAGCACTCCGTGGAGCGCATCGGCAGCCAGGTCGGCTTCGGCTCACCCACCACTTTCCGTGACCGCTTCAAGCGCACCACCGGCGTCAGCCCGCAGACCTACCGGCGCACGTTCAGTGGAACAGCCACCTGAGATGGCCTCTCCCTCAAGCGGACCTACGAGGTTGACCTGCGTCGGCCGATGGCCGACGAACCGGACCCCTGCCCGCGACCACCCCGGTACCAGCAATCGCTACTCGAAGGCCACGCCGTCGAGGATTGTTCGAAGGACGTGGTCGCTGCTGGCCGAGTCGGCGGCGGGGGCGTGTTCCGTGATCCCCATGCCGGCGAGGCTGAAGCGCTTGGTCAGCGCGTGCAGGGCGGCGCGCAGCTGGTCGGGGTGCAGACCCTCGGGTTCCGGGCAGGACAGGCTGGTGAAGTGCTCGGGGTCCAGCACGTCCAGGTCCAGGTGGATGTAGAGGTGCGTGGCCCCCGTACCTGCCACCGCGGATATCAGTGGGCCCGGCTCCCGGAGAGCCTGAACGGACAGGGCCCGGATGCGTTCGGACTCGATGAAGTCCCGTTCGGCGGGATCGAGGGCACGAACGCCCGCGAGCACGATCTGCCGGGAGGAGAGGCGCTCCTCCGGCCTGGGCACCAAGGGCGACGGTCCCTGGCCGAGCAGGGTGCGCAACACCATTCCGTGGAAGCCCCCCGAGGGGGAGGTGTCGGGGGTGTTGAGGTCCGCGTGGGCGTCGAACCAGACAACCGCCAGGTTGTCGCCGTGGCGAGCGACGGCGCGGGCGACAGGCGCGAGCTCGATGCCGCAGTCGCCGCCCACAGAAAGCAGTGGGTCATCGCCGTTCCGGCCCAGCGCGGCCCTGGTTGCTTCCAGCGAGCGGGTCAGCACATCGAGGTGACGTACGCCGTCCAGGTCCTGCCCGGGGCGGGGGTCGATGTCGACGACAGTGCGTCGAGCCGCGGGGAGCAGCGCGCTCAGCCGGTACGCACCCTTGGCCAGCCGTTGAGGGTCGCGTGCAGCCGACCCTTGCCACTGGGGAATCACCACGACGGTGCGGGATCCGCTGCTGCGGTCGAACCCGGTCATGTCGTGTAGTCCGCGTTGATGCGGATGTAGTCGGCGGACAGGTCGCAGCCGTAGACCGTGGCTCGGGCCTCCCCGATGCCCAGCGTGATGACGATGTCGACCTCGTCCTGGCGCATGATGCCGACGAGTTTGTCGAGGGTGTCGGCCTCGGGCTCTTCCGGGTACACCTCGATGTCGCCGAATCTCACGCTGACGTTGTCCGGCGCGATGTCGGTGTCCTCGGTGTTCTTGCCGATGGCCATCAGTACCCGCCCCCAGTTGGGGTCGGCGCCGTGCACGGCGGACTTGACCAGCGGGGAGTTCACCACGCTCTTGGCGATGCGTTTGGCCTGGGCATGATCGCCGGCCTGGGCGACCGTGACGCGCAGGAGCTTGGTGGCGCCTTCGCCGTCACTGGCCAGTTGCCGGGTGAGGTCCAGGCAGAGGTCGGCGAGGGCCTTGGAGAACTCCGCCGGATCGACCGGTCCCGCGGCACCGTTGGCGATGACCGCCACCGTGTCGGAGGTGGAGGTGTCGGTGTCGACGCTCAGACAGTTGAACGTGCGATTCACCGCTGCGCGCAGTGCTTCGTCGAGGTCGGCCGGGGACAGGTCCGCGTCGGTGAACACGTAGGCCAGCATCGTGGCCATATCGGGTTCCAGCATGCCGACACCTTTGGCGACGCCCACGATCCGGGTCTGCCCGACGGTCCGTACGGCGGTCTTCGGACGGGTGTCGGTGGTCATCATGGCGCGTGCCACATCCAGCGGTTCGGCCACGAAGGCCGAGAGGCCGCGCTCGACGGTCTCGTCGAAGTGTGCGCGGATGGCACCCATCGGCAGTGGGCGTCCGATCACACCGGTGGAGCCGATGAGCACCTCGTCCTCCTGAATGCCCAGGATCCCGGCGACGCGGCAGACGACCTCGGCGGCGTTCTCCTCACCCCGGCGCCCGGTGGCGACATTCGCGTTCTGCGCCAGCGTCGTCACGGCACGCAGGGTCTGTCCCGAGGCATGTGCACGGCTGAGCACCACGGCTGGGCCCGCGAAGAGGCTCCGGGTGAACATCGCGGCGCTGGTGGCCGGCCGGTCCGACGCGACGATGGAGATGTCGTCGCCGTGCGCGCGCAGTCCGGCGTGCCCTGTGTAGGCATGGAAGCCTACCGGCCATGACACGGGGTCAGGACCCTGACTCACTGCATGATTATGCGTCATGTCACATATATTTACAATCTTGGTGATGGGCTGTCCACCCACTTCGCGGGTCTCGCATTCTGCGTACTCGACCGGACTCTTTGTTCCCGTCGGACCAGAGGTGGCGCAGAGGGTGGCGGCGAGGCGATCGGGACCGGGACGTGACACCGCGGGCCCGTGGGTCCAGGGTGTGCGGCAGGGGCGTTCGAGACGTCCGCGCGGTGATCGTCACGGGCCGCCCCCGCAACAGCCGGGATGCGTGGCCTTCCTCGGATTGCCGGCCGAGGGGCGGGCGACGAGGCGGGGTCCCGATCAGCTCCGTGGACGACGCATTGGCGTACGGGATGCGCATCCGCAGCCCCGGCCTGGAGCCGGCCGGTGTGGCCCGGAACGCCGCCGTCGGCGTTTCGGCCAACTCCGGGCTGTGCCGCTTCTGTTGCGGGGGCCGGGTCGATGCATCGTGCACGATCCGACACGCGCCGAATCTCGGGGTTCCGGGACCGACCGAAACACATGTGTTCGATATTCCGGCCGGATCGTTGAGCCTCATGACCCGCGCCGGACGACCGTCAAGGGGGATCAACATTGACCTCGGCCACCACGAACGATCAGCAGAACACCGCGCCGCCGCCTCCTGCCCCGGCCGAGATCACCTACGCCGGGCAGTACTCCGTCAACCCGCTCGCCGAGGTCGGCTTCCGCCGGATGTGCGCGCAGATCCCCGCCGTTCTCGGCCGGATCGCCCGGCTGTCCTGGCGCACCGACCGGCGAGCGGTACAGCTCCTGCTCGGCTGCCAGGTGCTCACGGGGGTGTCGGCCGCCGTGCTGCTGACCGCCACCGCCCACGCGATGGAACCCGTCCTCGGGGACGGCGCCGCCGCCGACCGGTTGCGTGAGGCCCTGCCGGCACTGCTGGTCGTGGCGCTCGCCGCCGCGCTGGGCCGCGGCGCGGGAGCGGTGGCCACGTACGCCGGGCGGCGGATCACCCCCCGGCTGACCACCGAGACGGACACCGCCCTGGTCGAGGCGGTCTGCCGGGTCGAGGCCGCCGCGTACGCGGAGGACGGATTCTCCGACCGGCACGAAGCGGCCGAGATGGGGGTGGTCCGCACACAGACCATGGTCGCCGACGCCCAGCGCCTCCTGTCCGCGCTGCTCCGCATGGTCACCGCCGGTGGCGTGCTGTCGGTGCTCAACCCGCTGTTGCTGCCGCTGCTTCTGCTCGCCGTGCTGCCGGCCGGGGTCGGCGCCGTCCTGACCGCCCGCGTCGACTACGAGATCCACTACGCCAATGTCGCGGACCGCAATGTGCGCGGCATGATGCGCTGGTGGGCGACCACGTCCAAGTACGGCGACGAGGTCCGCGCCAACTCGATGACGGACTATCTCGTCCACTGGTACCGGACCCTGTCCGAACGGTGCGACCGGCGCACCCTGGACGCCGCACCGCGGACCCTGCGGATCGCCCTGCTCTCCTCGCTGGCCGGCGGCGTCTTCCTGGTGGCGACCTGGGGAGCGCTGGCGTGGCTGGCGGTATCGGGACGGATCGAGCTCGCGGTCGCCGCCACGGCGGTCATCGCCGTGCAGACCACGCTCGCCGCCCTGTCGCAGGTCGTCGTCAGCGGCGCCGCGGTCTTCCACACCAGCCTGTACCTGGGCGACATGCAGTCCTTCCTCGACACGGCCGCCGCCCGCGCCCCCCGGCGCGGCTCCCGGCAGCTCGACCCTCCCGTGGCGGAGATCCGGCTCGACGAAGTCGTCTACCAGTACCCCGGCAAGGACGAGCCCGCCGTGGACGGTGTCTCCCTCACCCTCGAACGGGGCCAGATCCTCGCCATCGTCGGAGCGAACGGCTCGGGGAAGTCCACGCTCACCCGGCTGCTCACCGGGATCTACCTGCCCGACAAGGGCAGGGTCACCTGGAACGGCGCCGACCTCGCCGAGACCGACCCCGCGACCGTGTGGCGCCGCACCGGTCTGGTGCCGCAGATCTTCGCCCAGTGGCCCCTTCGGGCCCGGGACAACATCACCCTCGGCCAGCCCCGCACCCACGACGACACGCCTGTGTGGGAGGCCGTCGACGCGGTCGGCCTGCGGGAAGCCGTCGAAGCCCTCCCCGCCGGCCTGGACACGCTGCTGTCCCGGGAGGTCTTCGGCGGCTCGGAGCTGTCCGGCGGCCAGTGGCAGCGCATCGCGTGCGCCCGGGCCCTGTACCGGCGGCCCGAGCTGCTCATCCTCGATGAGCCCACCTCCCAGATGGACCCGCGCGGCGAGCACCAGATCTTCGAACGGATCAAGTCCATCGCCGGCGACCGCATCACCATCGTGGTCACCCACCGCCCGGAGAACACCAGGATCGCGGACCACATCGTCGTGATGGAGCACGGCCGGATCACCGAACAGGGCCGGTACGACGACCTGGTGCACGCCGGCGGAACGTTCGCCGAACTCCTCGCGCTCTCCCAGGACCGCTGAGCGCCCCTCCCCCGTCCCGTCCCCTCGTCGCACGGCGCGACCCGCACCGCCAGGAGGAACCGTGTCCCTTCCCCTCACCGCGGCCGGCAGCCACCGCTGCCCCGCGACCCGCCCGCACACGCGGAGCACGGCATGAGACAGATCACACCGCTGCCCACGGATCTGCGGCGCTGGGCGGAACAGCACATCGGGCCCGTCACAGCCGTCCGCGATGCCTCACACGACTGGCCCCGGTCCCGGGTGTGGGAGCTGGAGGGGTCCGGCGGGACCCGCCGGTATGTGAAGGTCTCGCCCAGCGCGAAGTTCTTCACCCGCGAGACCCGGGCATACCGCCACCTGGTGCCCGCGCTCGGCCACAGCCGGGCACCGAACCTCGTCGGCAGCCGCGCGGAGGCCCTCGCGCTGCTGCTCACGGCGGTGCCCGGCAGCCCGGCGGCCGGCGCGGCCCTGAGCACCGCCGCATGGCGCGCGGTGCACCGGCAGGCCGGTGCCCTGTGCGCCCGGCTGCACGAGGCCGGCGCACTCGGCCGCGCGGACCGGGCGGAGGCCGAAGGTGCCCTGGAGGCCGCCGCCGACGGAGCGGAGAAGTACCTGGCCCGCGCCGGGGACCGGCTCACCGAGGAGGAGCGGCGGTTGATCCGTGGCTACGCCGCCCAGCTCCGCCGCACCGGCCCGGTGCCCGTGGGGTACATCCACGGCGACAACCAGCCGCGGAACTGGCTGGTCTCCCCGGCGGGGCTCGCGTTCATCGACTTCGAGCGCACCCGGCCCGCGGCCCGCGTGCAGGACCTCGTGATCCTCTCCGTGACCCAGTGGCTCGACCACCCCGACCGCGAGTCGGCGTTCTTCCAGGGGTACGGACGGAGCCTCACCGGCGCCGAGCGGCATGCCCTGCGCTGCCTGGCCGCGCTGGACGCGGTCAACTGCCTGGCGTGGGGCCCGGACAACGACGACGCCGAGGTCACCACCCGGGGCCGGCGGACCCTGGACCGGCTCGTCCGGCAGGACCGGCCGTGACCCGTGTCCGCCGCCTGCCGTCCCGCGGCACCGCCCGCCGGATGCCCGTACGCCAACGCCGCCGCCCCGCGACCAGGCACGGGGATGATGCGGGACGACGACCGGTGCTCCCGATCCCGCGGACCGCGGTCCGTGAACGGTGGGCCTGCCGGCCACGGGACGTTGGTCATCGTCGACGCGCCGAGACGTTCCGCCGGCCGGACCGACGACCGCCTGATGCCGGCGGTACTGCTCTAGTCGGCGGTGGCTATCCGGCCCAGGAGGGAGGCGAGTTGTCGTGGCATGGAGAGGAACGGCGAGTGGCTGCTCGGCAATCGGTGCACGGTGCCGGCCCGGGTGGCGAGCTCACGCTGCCGGGAAGGTGCGAGCACCCGGTCGTTATCGCAGACGACGTAGGTGGAGGGCACGGTGCGCCAGCCTGCCGCGGTCACCGGCTCCGTGAGGGAGCGGACGCTCTGCGGACGCAGCCGGGCCACGGCCCGCTCGGCGTCGGCCTCGGGCACGTCGGGGAAGAGCACCTGGCGTGCGTCCGGGTAGGGCGGGGCCTGGCCCTTGCCGTCGTCCGGCACCGGTGTGCCGATGAAGCCAGCCATGCTCTCCCCGACGTCGAGCGGGAAGGCGGCGAGGTACACCGCCCGGGTCACGTTGGTGGCGTCCGCGATGGCCTGGGTGCTGGGGACACCGCCGTAGGAGTGGGCGACCACCACCACCGGGCCGTCGATGCGCCGCAGGCTGTCCCGTATGACCTCAGCGTCGTCCCGCATGCCCACCGGGGCGCTGCCGCCGCGCGGGTCGGCCGGCGGGTTGGCGCTGGGCAGGTTGACGGCGTGGGATCGCCAACCGTCGGCGTCCAGCGCGGTGCGCAGCGAGTCCCAGCACCAGGCGCCGTGCCATGCCCCGTGGACCAGGAGGAAGCTCGGCCGTGGGGTGTCGGTCATCTGCGGTGCCTCCGTGGTCTCGGCTGCGGGGCTGCTCAGGTGCCTTGACGATACCCCTCGGCCTCCGCGCACCCGTGTGGAGGCCGATCCGACCGGGAAGGTGCAGGTGAGCCGCGGTGCAGTCGCCGTCCTCCGGTACCGCAGAGATTTCCGGCGCCACCGCGAGCCGCGGCAACAGCCGGGCCGTCACGGGCCGGTCGGAGTACCGTCGCGTCGGTTGCACCGAGTTCTGCCGTGGCGCCTGATCAGCGACAGAGCCGGCGAACGAGTTCCCCAGCTGCTTGGGCGGGAGGCCGGGCTGATGACTGATCGTGCGGTGTGGTTGCGGGCGCTGGGGCTGGTCGGCGGCCGGCGGGGTGAGGTGGGTCCGGTTCCGTGTCCGGACTGCGGTCAGGACCGACTAGAAGTCAGGTACCTCGTCACGCCCGAGGACCGGCTGGGGTACGTGCTCCTGTGGTGTGGCGCCTGCCTGCGCGGGATTTCCGTCTCCCGGGTTCGCGCCCCGGAAGGGGCTCCGTCCCGGTCGGTGGACGATCCGGCATCGCTCGAAGACGTGCCGGACTTCGAACGTCATGAGTGATGCGCCGTCGGGGCGAACCGGCGGCAACCGTCATCGGTGTCGCTCCCGCGCCGGTTCGTCGGTACCAGGAGCGGCCCCCGAGGTGCCCGGGGCGGGGAGCACCCTCGGGCTCGCCCCGGCAGCGCCGGGTGCCGCGTCGCCGCTGCGCAGGCAGGTGCCTCTCGACCGTTCACCACGGGCGCGCCGGTGTTCGAGGGGTGACGCACCCCTGACGCGGCCTCACGGCGACGGTGACTGCTCATCAGGTCCCGTGTCGGCGCGTGATCAAAGCCTCCTGAGCACGTGGAGCGGGCCTTGGGCGCCGTGCTGGGGCTGTCGCGGGGCGGCGGCCACGCGTACGCCGGAACTCCGGCACGCCGGCCCGGCGGTCGGCGGTCGGCGGTCGGCGGTCGGCGGTCGGCGGTCGGCGGTCGGCGGTCGGCGGCGCAACGGGCCGGACGCGGGGCCCGGCGTGCCGGAGGTGTTCCGGTCGGACGGGCCGGAGGTGTTCCGTCACGGCCGGCCGTCGGGCCGCGTGGTGGTGTCCGCGGGGAAGATGCGGGCCACGTGGTAGTCTAGCACCGCCCGCGCGTCGGCGAGCGGGCGGCGCCCGTGCAGCACGTCCAGTCCCAGTCCGGTGGCTCCTGCCACCAGCAGGTCCGCCTCGTGGTGGCGGTCCACATCCGGCACCGTGCTTCCGGCCGCCCGGCCCGCCTCGATGATGTCGGCCACCAGCCGCTCCAACGACTGATCGGCGGCGAGGAAGACCGCGGCGAGCGAGGGATCGGCCAGGCTGCGGGCGTAGTAGGCGGCGAACACCCGCAGCGCGAAAGCCCGTTGGTCGTCCAGCGGCAGGAACTCCTCCAGCAGCGCACGCAGCAGCCCGCGCGGGTCGGTCATGTCCGACCGGATGCGCGCCCTGGCCAGCCGCTCGTTGTCCTCGTGCAGCAGGCGCAGCGCGTCGACCAGGAGGGCGTGCTTGCTGTCGAAGTGGTACTGGACCGCGCGCAGCGACACGCCGGCCTCGGCCGCGATCGCGCGCATGCTCGCCCCTTCCAGTCCCTGCCCGGCGGCGATGCGCCACACCGCTTCGGCGATCCGGCGCCGGCGGCGCGCGCGGGTGTCCGTCGGCCGTCCCTCCGGTGGTGGGGCCGCGGCTCCCGGCGCCGGCAGCGGTTGCTTGCGCCGGCGGTACGCCCGGGCCTGGCAGCTGCGGGAGCAGTAGAGAGGCGGGCGGCCCCGCCGGGGAGGGGTCGTGGGCGTCCCGCACACCGTGCACACCCTCGCGTTTTCGTCACGCACCCCTTCACCGTAGCGCCGAAAAATCTGTGACGGAACATCAATTTGACTGCAAACCCAGGGAATTTGGATGCAGTGCGATTGATACGTTCGTAACACATCTCCTGAAGGGATCAAGCGTGAAGTACGACGTCCTGCAGGTCCTTGGCATGCTCGTGCTGGCGGTCTTCGGGCAGGGCCTGGTCCGGCTGCTCCTCGACCACGGCCACCGGGGACTGCTCGGGTGGCTGCCCGGCGGTTTCGCTCCGGCGCTGGTGGCCCACGCCGCCCTCAGCGCCGCCGGGCTGCTGCTCACCGGCTGGGCCTACCGCCACGCGAGGGTCCTCGGCCGCCGCTGAGCCCCGCCCGGCGGCCGCAGATCCCGTACCACCGTGGCCGCGCCCGGTCGTGGCCGGGATCGCGGCACCTCGTGGAGGCCGTACCGGCCGCGGTGTCCAGGGGGTGTGCCGGGCTCATCGGCACACCCTGGCCGCAGCAGGGCGGCGGGGCGGGCCGCGGCGGGTGCCGGGCAGCGGCGGCAGCCCGTGCCGGTCGTCGTGACGCCGGCCGGCGGGGCGGCCTCGCGATGCAGGGCGGGCCCCACCGCCACGGGGCGGTCCCGTTGACGCGCGGGGGCAGGGCCGCGGGTCGCCGGGCCCCCTTCCGGGCGGGAGCGCGGTGGCGGGGCTCCGGGGTGCCTGCCGGCTGGTCCGGACCGGGTGGGAGAATGACCCTCATGGACATGCGCCGCAGGAACAACGTAACGGTCACCGGCAGGCCGGACGGGCCCGTGGTCGTGCTGGCCCACGGGTTCGGCTGTGACCAGAACATGTGGCGCCTGATCGTGCCGGCGCTGGCCGAGGATTACCGGCTGGTGCTGTTCGACTACGTCGGTTCCGGCGGCTCGGACCTGTCCGCCTTCGACCCGCGGCGCTACGCCTCCCTCGACGGCTACGCGCAGGACGTGGTGGAGGTCTGCCAGGACCTGGATCTTGAGCAGGCGGTGTTCGTGGGGCATTCGGTCAGCGCCATGGTCGGCTTGCTGGCCGCGCAAAGGATCCCCGAGCGGATCCGGGCGCTGGTGATGGTGGCCCCCTCGCCCTGCTACATCGACGACGACGGCTACCGCGGCGGGTTCAGCGCGGAGGACATCGACGAGCTGCTGGAGGCCCTGGAGACGAACTACCTGGGCTGGTCCTCCGCCATGGCCCCTGTGATCATGGGGAACCCGGAGCGGCCCGAGCTCGGCCAGGAACTGACCAACAGCTTCTGCGCCACCGACCCGGACATCGCGCGCGTCTTCGCCCGCACCACGTTCCTGTCCGACAGCCGCGAGGACCTGAAGTCCGTCACGGTGCCGACGCTGGTGCTGGAGTGCTCCCAGGACGTCATCGCACCCCGGGAGGTCGGTGCTTTCGTGCATGCCGCGATCCCCGCCTCGCGTCTGGTCACCCTGGACGCCACCGGCCACTGTCCGCAGCTGAGCGCCCCCGAGGCGACCGCCGCGGCGATGCTCGACTTCCTCAAAGACCTGCCGTGATGTGCCGTACGGGCGAACTTCCGGAACCGCTCGGACCGGGGACGGACGCGGAGTTCACCGCGCTGCTGGAGGACAGCGCCGAGGAGCTGTACGAATCGGCGCCCTGCGGCTATCTGTCGACGCTGCTGGACGGCACCATCGCCAAGATCAACAGCACGCTGCTGGACTGGCTGGGACTGGAGCGCGAGGGTGTGGTGGGACGGGTGCGCTTCGCCGACCTGCTCACCGTCGGCGGCAAGCTGTACCACGAGACGCACTTCGCGCCCCTGCTGCGCATGCAGGGGCGGCTGACGGGCATCGCCCTGGAGCTGAAGACCGCCGGCGGCGCCCGGCTGCCGGTGCTGGTCTCCTCCGCGCTCAAGTACGGCAGCGAGGGGGAGCCGCTGCTGATCCGCACCACCGTCTTCGACGCCTCCGACCGCCGTGCCTACGAGCAGGAGCTGCTGCGCCGCCGGCGGGAGGCGGAGCAGGCCCGCCGGCAGGCCGAGGCCGACCGGGCCCGCCTCGCCGAGGCCCTCGCCGTCCTGCAGCGCTCCCTGGTGCCCGACACCCTGCCGGAGGTGCCGGGCATGGAGAGCGCCTTCTACTACCACACCGCCTCCCCCGACCGGCTCGGCGGCGACTTCTACGACCTGTTCCCCGTGGACGGCAAGCGGTGGGCGTTCTTCCTCGGCGACGTGTGCGGCAAGGGCCCCCAGGCCGCCGCCCTGACCTCACTGACCCGCTACACCCTGCGCGCCGCGGCCCTGCACGACGCCGAGCCGGCCACCGCCCTGACCACCCTGAACCAGGTGCTGCACGACCGGTACGCCGCCACCGGCGACCCCCGCTACTGCACCGTCGTCTTCGGCACCGCCGAGCCCGACCCGGTGAGCGGCAGCACCAGCATCCGCCTGGCCTCCGGCGGCCATCCCCCGGCCCTCGTGCTGCGCGCCGGCGGCCACGCCGACTTCCTGCCCACCCCCGGCGGCATGCTCGTCGGCGCCCTGGCCGAGGCCCGGTTCGCCACCGCCACCACCACTCTCGCCCCGGGCGAAACGCTGCTGCTCTACACCGACGGTCTCACCGAGGCGCGCACCGGGCCCCGCCGTGACAGCCTGTTCGGCGACGACGCCCTGCTCGACTTCGCCACCCGCCACGCCCCGGCCGGCGCCCGCGAGGTGATCGCCGCGCTGACCGGGCTGCTGGCCGGATTCGGTGACGGTCTCGACGACGACACCGCCCTGCTCACGCTCGGCGTCCCCGCCGCCCCTCCGCACCCCGGTCCCGCAACGAATCCAGCGCGATGAGCCCACTGAACGTCACCTGCGAAGACACCGTCACCGGCCCCGTCGTGCACGTCGCCGGCGACCTCGACCACGCCTGTGCCCCGACCCTGCGCCACCGGATCGACGCCCTCGACCTGGCTCCCGGCCGGCGCCTGGTCATCGATCTCGCGGGTATGGACTTCTGCGACTCCAGCGGTATCACCGCCTTGCTCGCGGCCCGCCAGCGTGCCCTGGCCGCCGGCGCCGACATCGCCCTGGCAGCGGTCCCGAAGGACACCCTGCGCATCCTGGCCGTCGTCGGTCTCGACCAGGTCTTCACCGTCCACCCCGACGCCGACAGCGCCACCGCCGGCTGACCGCCGGACCGGTCCGCCGGGCGGGGCGGTGGGACACGACGGCGCCCCGCGGCCGGCCGCCGGGCGGTGCGCTCCTGAGGTCCCGGGGGCCAGGCGCGGGTGTCGCCGGAGAAGCGGCGGCGGACCGGTGCGGGGTCACGACGCCCGGGCTGTCCGCACGTGCCGTGCACCCCCGGCCGGTACGGGTACGGGCCCGCCGGCCGGCGCGGGGCTACGTGTCCTGGCGCACGGCTGTGGGCGCGGGGACGGCGGCCCGGGGCGCGGGGCCGGCGGGTTCGGGCAGGGCACGGAAGAGGAGCCAGCTCAGGAGGGGCATGGCGATCAGCGGGGTGAGGGCCGTCCGGAGGGAGGTGGAGTCGGCCAGGAGCCCCAGCAGGGGGCTGACGAGGCCGCCGATGCTGACGGTGAGGCCGAGGGTGATCCCGCTGGCGGTGCCGACGCGGGAGGGCAGGTAGTCCTGTCCGAGGGTGACCTGGAGGGAGAACGGGACGTACAGGCCGGCGGAGGTGAGGGCCACGAAGAGGAACATCGCCGGGCCGGGCACGTGGACCGCTCCGGCGACGGCGACGACCGACAGCAGGTACGACCAGCGGGAGACACGGACCCGGCCGTAGCGGTCGGCCAGGTTCCCGCCCAGCACCGAGCCGACCGCGCCGCCCAGGAACAGCAGGAACAGGGCGACGGTCCCGCCGGTGGTGCCGCCCGGCGCGCGCTGCTGGGCGTGGAGGGCGATGAAGGTGCTCAGCCCGGTGAAGACGACGGAGCGGAAGACGACCGCCAGGGACAGCTTCACGAACGAGGCCACGTCGTCGGCGGCCCGGGGCACCGGTGCCGTGGACGTGCCGGCCCGGGACCGGGCGAGCATCCGCAGGACGGGCACGCACAGGGCGGCGCCGGCGAGCGCGGGCAGCACCAGCAGCGGTGTCCGGTGCAGGGAACCCTGCCCGATGACCACCGACACCATGAGCGGGGCGAGGGCGAAGCCGATGTTGCCGCCGAGGGAGAACCAGCCCATCGCGCTGTGGCTGCCCCGGCCGGCGATCCGGGCCACCCGGGCGGACTCCGGGTGGTAGGCGGCCACGCCGATGCCGGAGACGGCGACGAAGGCCAGGGTGAGCCCGTAGGAGCCGCTCAGGCCGCTGAGCGCGATGCCCACGCCGCCCAGCAGAGTGCTGGCCGGCAGCAGCCACGGCATCGACCACCGATCGGTGAGCGCGCCGAACACCGGCTGGGCCACCGACGACAGCAGGGAGGCGGCCAGCACGATGCCGGAGGCCACCGCGTAGCTGTAGTCCCGTTCGGCCACGAAGAACGGGATCAGCGCCGCGACGGCGCCCTGGTAGACATCGACGCAGGCGTGCCCCGCGGCCAGCAGGGAGATCGTTGTATTCCTTCGCACCCGCCCCATGCTCGGAGAACCACGTGCTGTCGCGCTTTCGTTAAATTGACAGGTGATGCAGAAAATCCGCCACACTCCGGTCGCGCCGACCCGGACCCAGCGTCTGGCGTCCGGGGGCGAGATCGACGCGCACCGCCATGACGACCACCAGATCGCCTACGCCAGCCAGGGCATCATTGCCGTGACCACCGACGCCGGCTCCTGGGTCGCCCCCGCCACCCGCGCGCTCTGGATCCCCGCCGGCACCGTCCACCGGCACCAGGCCCACGGCGAACTCGACCTCCACCTCGTCGGCCTGCCCGCCACCATCAATCCCCTCGGCCTCGACGAACCGGCCGTCCTCGCCGTCGGCCCCCTCCTGCGCGAACTCATCGTCGCCTACACCCGCGCCCCCGACAACGACGGTCCGCCCCGCCGGCGTCTGCGCGCCGTGCTGCTCGACCAGCTCACCGTCTCCCGCGAACAGCCCCTGCACCTGCCGAGCCCCACCGACCCCCTGCTCCGGGAACTGCACGACATCCTGCGCGCCGATCCCGCGGACAACCGTTCCCTGGACGAGCTCGGACAGCGGATCGGCGCCAGCGCCCGCACCCTCTCCCGCCGGCTCCGCGAGGACCTCGGCCTCACCTACCCCCAGTGGCGCACCCAGATCAGACTCCACCACGCCCTGGTGCTCCTCGCCGACGGCACCCCCGTCACCACCGTCGCCCACCGGTGCGGCTGGTCCTCCGCCAGCACCTTCATCGACGTCTTCCGCCGTACGTTCGGCCACACCCCCGGCGCCCGCCCCACCACCTGACGCGGACCGCGATCCTCCGGGAGGCCTCACCAAAGAGGTCAAGGCCCCGGCGGCCTGCGGCAGTTGCCGTGCCGTCCGGCGGGAGATGCCCGCGTCTCCGGGGATGGGCGGGGAATCGACGGCGCGCCCGTACGGGGGGCGGGCAGAACCGCTTCGCCTGCCCGCGCGTCGCTGCTGCCCCGCTCCGCTCCTTCGGCCGCCGGCCGAGGCGTCCACCGCCGATGCAGCCGTTCGGACACACCGGCGGCCACGGACGCCGGCCGGTGAACGGCCCGCCCGTGGAGACCCACCTGGGCGAACCCCGTCGCAACTTTTCGATCACCGGGCTACCGGAATACCCCTGGGGGGTATATGGTTCCGATCAACGAGCTGATCGGACGGCGCCGGAAGGCGCATCACCACCGGGAGACGTCATGACGAACCACTCCGCCCACGACCACACCAACCACAACGGCCACCAGGGCCACGGCGAGCACACCGGCCACGCCGGACACGGCGGGCACACCGGCCACCAGGACCATGCCGGGCACGCCGGCCACGGCGGCCACGCCGGCCACGGCGGCCACGCCGGGCACGCCGGGCACGGCGGAACCCGGCCCGGCGGACTGTCGGTCTCCGAGAACGGATACACCCTGGAGTTCGACTCGACGATCCTCCCCGCCGGCGTGCAGACGGTCAGCTTCCGGGTGACCGGTCCCGACGGGCGGGCGGTGACCGCGTTCGTGCCCGAGCACGAGAAGGAGCTGCACTTCATCGCCGTCCGGCGCGACACGGCCGGGTTCCAGCACGTGCACCCGGTGCGGGACGAAAAGGGCACCTGGAGCGTCGAACTGGCCCTGGAACCGGGGGACTGGAGATTCTTCACCGACATCCACCCGGCCGGCCACGACGGGACCATGACGCTGGGCATCGACGTGGCGGTCGCCGGACCGTACGACCCGCGCCCGCTCCCCGAGGTGGACCGGACCGCACGGGTCGGCGAGTACACCGTGGTCCTCGACGGCGGACTGGTGCCCGGTGAGGCGAGCGCGCTGACCCTCACCGTCAGCCGGAACGGCCACCCCGTCACCGACCTGGAGCCCTATCTGGCCGCGTACGGGCACCTGGTGGCCCTGCGGGTCGGCGACCTGGGCTACCTCCACGTCCACCCGGAGGGCGAACCCGGTGACGGCACCACCGCACCGGGCCCCGAGATCGCCTTCATGGCGGTCGCGCCGTCGGCCGGCACCTACCGCCTGTACCTGGACTTCCAGCACGACGGCTCCGTCCGGACCGCCGAGTTCACGGTGCGGACCACCGCGCCCTCCCCCGGCCCGGACGCGGCGGCCCAGGCCGCGTCCGGGCACGGGAGCCACCACCACGGCGCCCACGCACACCACTGACGGAGTGACGCCCCTGATCCGTGGCCGCGTCACCCGGCGCGGCCACGGGGGCCCGACCCGTCGAGCCCGGGCCCGCCGCCCGGGCCCCGTCCCCCGCACCGGAAGGAGCGTCATGCCCCGCCTGACCCGACTCACGCCCGACACGGCGGTCGGCGCCTCTCGTGATCTTCTCGCCGACCTGGTCTCCCGCCATGGCCACATCGGCGACATGGTCTCCACCATGGCGCACTCACCGGCCGTCCTGGGGGGCTACCTCCAGCTCAGCCGGGCCATGGGACGAGCCAAGCTCGACCGCAGGACCGGCGAACGGATCTCGATCGCCGTCCAGGCCCGGCAGGGATGCGGGCTGTGCCTCGACGCACACATCAGCGCCGCCCGCGCCCTCGGAGTGGACGAGGACGAGATCGAGCGGGCCCGCGCCGGCACCTCGGCCGATCCGGCGACCGCGGCGATCATCGCCCTCGCCCTCCAGATCTACCGCGAGCCGTCCTCGATCACCGATGAGCAGGTCGACGCGCTGCGCGAGCACGGCTACAGCGACCGGGCGATGGCCGATGTCGTCGGCATCGTCGCACTCAACATCCTCACCGGCGCCTTCAACCTGCTCGCCGGCCTCACACCGGACAGCGCCACCGGTGCCTGAACCCGAAGACACCCCCGCCTGTGCGCGTGGGGCACGGCCTCCGCCCCGGGCCCGTGCCCCACCGCAGGGACACGGAAGGAACCACGCCATGCGTCTGTTCGCCATCCGCGACTACCGCCATCTGTTCAGCGCCCAGGTCATCGCCCTGTTCGGCACCGGGCTGACCACGGTGGCCCTGGGCCTGCTCGCCTACGACCTCGCCGGCCCGCGCGCCGGCATGGTCCTCGGCACCGCCCTCACCATCAAGATGGTCATGTACGTCGTCATAGCGCCGCTGGCCGCCGCGTACGTCGACCGGTTTCCCAGACGGACCCTCCTGGTCCTCCTCGACGTGATCCGCGGCGCGGTGGTCCTGGCCCTGCCCCTGGTCAGCGAGGTCTGGCACATCTACGTCCTGATCGGCCTGCTCCAGGCCGCCTCCGCCGCGTTCACCCCGACGTTCCAGGCCGTCATCCCCGACATCGTCACCGACGAGTCCGACTACACGCGCGCCCTGTCCGCCTCCCAGGTCGCCTCCACCATGGAGAGTCTGCTCAGCCCCGTGCTGGCGGCCGTCGCCCTGACGTTCATCGGCTTCGACCACCTGTTCCTGGGCACCTCCGCCGGATTCCTGCTCTCCGCCCTGCTCGTCGCCCGGACACGCGTCCCCGACGCCCGCCCCAGCACCCACACCACGGCCTGGGACAAGGCGGCGGCCGGGATCAGGACCTTCTTCAGGACACCGCGCCTGCGTGGCGTCATGGCGCTCAACCTCGTGGTCGCGGCGGCCGGGTCGATCGTCGTCGTCAGCACCATCAACCACGTGCGTGACGAGCTCGGCGGCTCGCAGTCGGACGTCGCCTGGATGCTCGCCGCCTCCGGCACCGGGACCCTGCTGGCCGCCCTCGTCCTGCCCCGCATCCTGGACCGGATCAGCGCCCGCACCGTCATGATGACCGGGGCCGCAGTCCTCGTCGGCGGTACGACCGCCGCGGTGACGCTCATCGCGGCCGGCCTCACCACCTGGACCGGCACGGCGGTCATCTGGACCGCGATCGGCACCGGCATGGCGCTGATCATCACCCCCACCGGCAAGGTCCTGCGCGCCTCCGTCGGGCGGAACGCGATCCCCGAGGCGTTCGCCGCCCAGTTCTCCCTGTCGCACCTGGCCTGGCTGATCACCTATCCCATCGCCGGATGGTTCGGCACGAACGCCGGAATCACCGCCGCCTGGTCCGTCCTGGCCGTCCTCGCCGCGGCGGGAGCGATCGGTGCCCTTCTGCTGTGGCCGCGCCACGACGGACCGGACGCCGTGACGGCGCCCGTGAAGGCGCCCCACACCGACCGGTCGGCCCTGGTCAAGGCCGCGTGAGGCGCCGCGGACCGCGCTCCGGCCGGTCACACCACGCACCACGCACCTGCACCGCCGGCCGGACACACCGGAACGACCGAGGCCGCCGACCCGCTCCCGCGGGCGGCGGCCTCGTCCCGTCCCCGTCCCCGGGCGGGGCCGACCCACGACCCCCGCCCGGCGGCGAGGTCGCGATCGCAGGCGGTACCGAGCCCGTTCGTGACATCGGGGCCGGCCGGTTCGCGCGTCCCGTCCCGTGCGCCGCCGGTGCGGCGTGCGCGGCGTCGTCGCACCGGGAATCCCTTGATCATCAACGGTGTTGGGCCCTGCGTCGGCATCCGTGGTGGAAAGGGCCTTACATGCGTGCCATACAGATCGATCGCTTCGGCGCCCCCGACGTCCTCGACCTCGTGGACGTTCCCGAACCCGAGCCCGGCCCCGGGGACGTGCTGATCCGCACCGTCGCGACCAGCATCAACCCCGTGGACGACAAGACGCGGCAGGGAGCCATCGGCGAAGGAACGCCGCCACTGCCGATGACACTCGGCTGGGACCTGGCCGGCATCGTGGTCGACGGCGGCAGCAGCGGGCTGAGCACCGGCGAACGCGTCATCGCGATGTCGCATCAGCTCAGCTCCGGCCGGGGCACCTGGGCCGCCCTGGTCGCGCTCCCCGCCCGGGCGGTCGCCGCCGCACCGCGGTCGGTCAGCCTGGCCGAGGCCGCCACACTGCCGCTTCCCGGGCTGACGGCGTGGCAGACGCTGGAATGGCTGAACGTCAGGGCCGGTGAGCGGCTGCTGATCACCGGTGCCGCCGGCGCGGTGGGCGGGCTGGCGCTGCAGATCGCCCGGGCCCGCGGCGCCGAGGTGGATGCCCTGGTCTCCCGGAAGTCGCAGCTCGTCTTCGCCCGCGACCACGGCGCCGGCCTCGTCACCACCGACCGCCACGCGCTGAAGGAGCGTGCCTACGACGCGGTCTTCGACACCTTCGGGGCCTTCGTGACCGAGGCGGTCGCCGACGGCGGCCGGTACGCGTCGATCGCCACCCAGGCGGGTCCGGTCCCCGACCTGTCCTCACGAGGTGTGCGTACCACGGTCCATCAGGTACGCGAGGACGGCGCGGGGCTGAACGAGCTGGCCGGACTTCTCGACGCCGGCTCCCTGCGGCTGCGGGTGCACTCCACCTTCGGTGTCCAGCGGATCCGGGCCGCCCACGCACGGTTCTCCGAGGGCGGCCTGGCGGGAAAGATCGTCGTGAATTTCTGACGCCGGCGTGGGCAACTCGCCCGCGCAGCTGCCCGGGGCCCGCGCCGGAGCCGGCGCTCGCTCCTCCCCGTCCTGGCACCTGCCCGCCGATCGCCGGCCGGCGTCGGGACGGCGAAGCACTCACCCGACCTTCACGTCCCGGCGCGGCGCGTGCCCACCGGTCCCGTTCCGGTCCGCCCGGGCCCGGCGCGTCCGGGCGCGGCCGGTCGCCGCGTACCAGGAGCCGGCCAGGACGACGGCCAGCGCGGCCTCGGCCAGGTCCCCGCCGTAGTACATGACCTGGGCGCCGGTGTGCAGGTCGGAGGCGCTGAAGGCGGTGCCGGGCGGTCCGGCCGCGTACAGGCTCCTGGCGAGCGCGGCGTGCGCGGCGCCGGCGGCCAGCAGCATCGCCCCGCGCAACCTCGGGCTCCAGCGGCGGCGTACCGGGTCGAGCCCGCAGACGCTGAAGGTGAACAGCAGCCCGGCGGCCATCACGTGGAGGTGGACCAGGACGTGCAGCCACGGCACCTCCCGCGCGGTGGCGAACAGCCCGGTGCGGTACAGCAGCCACAGCCCGCCGGCATCCAGCAGGGCCGCCAGCGGAGGGAAGAGGAGCCAACCGGCCCCGCGGGAGTGGGCCAGGGCCAGCAGCGCCCTGCGCCCGGCGCCGGGGGCCAGGGCACGCAGGGCCAGGGTCACAGGGCTGGCGAGCACGAACAGCAGCGGGGCGAACATGCCGGCGACCAGGTGCTGCACCATGTGGGCGGTGAAGGGACCGCCCGGCGAGGAGCCGACCGCCGCCCAGGCCAGGCTCGCGCCGCCGGCGGTGAACGACGCGTCGCGCCACCGGGGCCAGGCGTCCCCGCGGCGCCGCAGGCGGGCCGCGGCCGACAGGTAGACGGCGGCCGCGAGCAGCCCGGCCGCCGCGGTGACCGGTCCGGCCGGGCCGGGGTCCACGGCCGTGCCGGGGTGCACATGCGCGAGGATCACTCCGCCGCCCCGGGGCGACGGGCCGCACGGACGGCCAGTGCCACGCCGGTCAGCAACAGGGCCAGGCCGCCGAGGTTCCACGCCCAGTCGTAGGGGGTGACATCCACGCCGTAGCGGATCTGGTGCAGGCGCAGCAGCTTGTGGTCCACGATGCCGTCGAAGAGCTGGAAGAGCCCCAGCCCTAGGAGGAATCCGGCCCGGGCGTGGGCCGGGGCCAGGGCACGGCGGCGGCGGAGATCGGCGAAGAGGAAGAACCCGACGACCAGGGCCAGCAGTTCGGCGGTGTGCAGCAGCCCGTCCGACAGCAGTCCCACGCCGGAGGTGGAGCGGTCGTAGAAGTGGTGCCAGCCCAGGATCTGGTGGAAGACGATCTCGTCCACCGCGGCCATCACGGCGGCCCCGATCACCGCGCACACCACCATCGACCTGCGCTGCTCGGGCCGCGCGGCGGGGACCGCCGGCGGCCGGGCCGGTGCGCTCATAAGGACCTGCCTTCCTGGCATGGACGCGTGTGCTGCCCGAACGCCTACCCCTTCGCACCGGCGGCGTGGCCGCCGGGCAGGGCATCCGGGTGAGCCGACCGGAAGTGCGGGTCGGGGCGACGGTCGGCGGGTACCCGCACTGGCATGATCAAACGCGCGCTGTGGCAGGGACTGGTCTCCGGAACGGCCGGGGGCCTGGTGATGACGCTCGGCGAGAAACTCGAACAGGCTCTCACCGGGCGGCCCGACTCCCATGTGCCGGCCCGGGTCCTGCAACGCCTGACCGGTCTGCCCGAACACCCGGGGAAGCAGCCCCTGGCGGTGAACCGGGCCATGCACTTCGGCCAGGCCGCTGTTCTCGGTGTGCTGCGCTCGGTCATGGCCCAGGCCGGTCTGCGCGGGCCGGTCGCCTCGGCGAAGTTCACCGTCGTGCGGCTCACCAACGACCAGATCCTGGAGAACGCCACCGGTGTCGGCGCTCCTCCGTCCAGCTGGCCCCGCGGGGAACTCGTCATCGACGTGCTGCACAAGGCCGTTTACGCCTTCGTCACCGGGGCGGTCGCCGACGCCCTCGCCGCTCGGGGCGGACCCGGCCCCGGACAACGGCACGCCACCCTCCGCCCCGGCCGCCGGTCCGGTGCCGGGCCCGTTCCCCGCGAGGACGCCTACGGCAGGTAGCCCCGGGTGGCCCGGCTCCGCACGGGCGCGGACCTCCCGTCGTCGCCTCCCGCTCCCCGGCCCCGCCCCCGGCCGGTCGGCGCCGCACCGCAGGCGAGGCCGGGGCAATCCAGGGGCACGGCCTTGGGCGACTGCATGGGGCTGTGGTGCCGGGACGGTCGTGCGGCGTCGACCGGCCGCCGGACGATCCGACGGTGGCCCGGCGCCGGAACCGCGATCCGCCCCGCCCCGCGACGGCCCCGTGCAGCTTTCCCGGCTCCCGGCGGGTGGCTCCCGGCTCCCGGCGGGCGGCGGGCGGCGGTGCTCAACTGCCGGTTCCTCGCCGCTCGCCCCTTCTCCGCCGGCACGATCACCGCTACCGTGTCGCTGGCCGCCCCGCACACCGGCCCCGCCCGACGTACGGCGACCGTCCTGACCGTGCCCACACGGCTCGGTCGATCCGGCGTTCGCCCGGTTCGACATCCGGGCGAGCGGACCTTGTGTGCTGTCCCCCCTCCGGCTCGGTATCCGCTCATTGCCACGGTCACCGCCCCCGCGTCGCGGGCGGCGGCTGACGATCGTCCGAAGGGAAATCAGGTGCCTTCCATACCTGTCCGGCGGTACTTAACCGCTACCGCCGCCACGGTCCTGCTCGTCCTCGGTACCGCCGCCTGCGGAGGAGGCGGCGAGGACACCTCGGCGGGCGAACCACGCCGCACGGTCACGACGAGCGCCACCCCCACGGCCGAACCCACGGAGCCGGCCCCGAGCCCGACGCCCACGCGGAGTCCGGCACCGACGCCACCCCCGCCTCGCCCGAGCCGTCGACCGAGGCACCCACCACCACACCCCCCGGCACCGAAGCCCACGCCGAAGCCCACCCCGCGGCCGCCACCACCGGTTCCCCCGCCCCCGGCCGTCGGCCGCCGCGTGGAACGGTGAGTGCGAGATCGTCTCGAACGCCGGGAACTGCTACAACGCGGGCCAGTTCTGCCGGAACGTGGACGTGGGCAGCTCCACCCATGCGGCCAACGGCCGGATCATCCACTGCCGGGACGAGGGCAGCCGCAACCGCTGGGGCTACTGACCGTTCGCCTGCCGGGGCGGGGCCGGGGCGCCGGAACCGCGATCCGCCCGCCCGGCCGACGGCCCCGGGAGCTTTACCGGCTCCCGGCGGGCGGATCACCGACCGTTCATCCGCCGGGGCGCCGGCCGGCGGGACCGTCGGGCGTGGCGGCCGGCCCCGGGCCCGGGAGCGGCTCCTCCCCGACCCCGCTTCCGCGAACCCGGCGTACGGAAGCGGCGGCGGCTCGGCCGGCTGCTCCCCGGGTCACTCCCCGCCGGTCCGACGGCCGGGCGGGGGGCTCGGCCGGCGCTCCCGCGGCTGCCGGGCGGAACGTGCCCGCGCCGGGCGGGGCCGGGACGGGCGGGGACGGGACCCCGGCGCCGGGGAGGCGCCCAGCTCCAGCCGCGGCCAGTGGGCGAGGTCCCTGAGCAGTTGCCGGTCGTGCGTGGCGACGACGACGGTGGCGCTGGTGCCGCGGAGCGCGTCGGTCAGCTCGTCCACCAGGGACGGCGACAGGTGGTTGGTCGGCTCGTCGAGGAGGATCAGGCCGGGGCGTCCGGCCAGGGCCAGCGCCAGGTCCAGGCGTCGCCGCTGCCCCTGCGACATCCGTCCGACCGGCGTGCGGAGCGCGTCGTGGTCGAGCAGGCCGAGGGTTGCGAGGGGGACGGTGTCGTCGTCGTGGAGGGCTCCGCGGACCACCAACCGTCCCACGTGGCGCGCGTACACCTCGGTGGCGGTGAGTTCCGGGTCCTGTTCGGCGGTCTCCTGGCCGACCAGGGCGACCCGTGCTCCCGCCGCCGTTCGGACGCACCCGTGCGTGGGACGGAGCGCACCGGCCACCACCGCGAGCAGGGTGGACTTCCCGGCACCGTTCGGTCCGGTGACCAGCAGCCGGTCGCCGCCGTCGAGCGCGAGGTCGAACGGGCCGGTCAGCCGCCCGGCGACGGCGATGCCGTGGGCCCGCAGCTGTGGCGTGCCGGGCCGGACCGACGGATCGGGCCACCGCGGCACCGGCGGCGGCTGGGGGATGTCGATCCGGTGTGCCTCCAGGGCTTCCTGCCGCCGTTTCAGCGCCTGTACGACCGCCGGGGAGCGGGACTGGCGCTGATGCCTGCCGGTTCCCTTCTCCGGACGCCAGCCGGTGGAGAGACGGTCACGGGCGTTCGTCACCGCACCCTCCAGTCGCCGGTGTTCGGCCCGCTGCTCCTCGTGGTCGTGCTCCCAGCGCTCGCGCTCACGGCGCCGGGCCTGCTGCCAGGCGTGGTAATCACCGGCGTACAGGCGGGGTTTGCCGTCGCGGGTCGGGTCGAGGTCGAGGAACCGGTCCGCGATGTCGCCCAGCAGCGCCCGGTCGTGGCTGACGACGGCGAGGCCGCCGTCGTGCTCGCGCAGCCTGCGGGTCAGGAAGTCGAGCCCGTCGGCGTCGAGGTGGTTGGTCGGCTCGTCGAGCAGCAGGGTGTCGTGCCGGGCACCGAGCAGGCAGGCCAGCCGGACCCGGTAGCGCTGCCCGACCGACAGTGCCGACAGCGGACGGTCGCGGTCGGTGCAGGCTCCGAGGGCCGCGAGGGCGACGTCGAGGCGCCGTTCGGTGTCCCACGCGTCGAGCCGGGTGGCGGCCTCCAGCGCGGCGGCGTAGCGGTCGGCGGCGGTGGAGTCGCCCGCGGACAGGGCGTGCGTCGCCTCGTCCAGGTCGGTGAGGGCCGCCAGGGACGCGGCCATCGCCTCGGATGTCAGGGTGCCGACGGTCTCGCCGTCGCGCGCTGTCAGCTCCTGGCGGGCCAGCCCGACGGTGCCGGCCCGGTGCACGGTCCCCTCATCAGGGCTGATCAGGCCGGCCAGGACGTGCAGCAGTGTCGTCTTGCCGCGGCCGTTCTCGCCGACGACGGCGATCTTGGACCGGGCGGAGACGGTGATCGAGACATCGTGCAGGACGCGCCGGTTTCCGCGGGTGACGGTGACGCCCTCGGCGCGGATGTGTGCGCTGCCCGTCGTGGCGGGCGGGGTGGAGGTGTCGTGGGTCGGGGTGAGGTGCAACGGAGGCTCCGCGGCTCGCAGGGGAGCCGGGCAGCGGCAGTCGGCCGCCCGGCGGGGACCGGGACGGCGAGCGCGGTTCGTGCAGGGAGGGGCGCCGCCGTCAGCGGGCGGAGCGGACCTTCTGCGACCAGATGCCTCGTGCCATGCCTGCCATGCTAACAAGCCGCGGGGCCGGCGGGCCTCGTCCGGAGGGACGACGGGTACCGGCAGGATCGCGGCGCTACTCGTCCGCACTCCGGACGGTGGTCAGCGCGGCGAGTCCGGAGATGTCCATGACCGGCGCCAGGAGGGGGCCGGCGATGAGTTCGATGCGGTCGGCGTGGGCGAACAGCACGCTCAGGCCGGCGCTGTCGAGGTACTCCACGCCGGTGAGGTCGATGACCAGGCGTCCCGGCAGGTCCTCCAGGGCGGCGGCGAAGGCGCCGGTGTTGCTCATGTCGATCTCGCCGACGGCCTTGAGAACCGCCGTTCCGTCCGGGCCGTGTCCAGGCGTGAGGGTGAGCGGTGTGGTCATCAGGCGATCCTCGCGTGCATGTCGACGGTGGTCCCGACGGGGCCGGGCGTGATGGTGACGTGGTGCATCAAGGCGCGCATCAGGGCGACACCGCGGCCCCGGTGAGGGTTGGCCTCCGGGTCGGGCGTCTTCCAGCGGCCGGTGTCGCTGATGGTCAGGTGCAGGTCGTCCACGAGGGCTTCGGCCCGGAGGCGGACCTCGTCCCGGGGGGTGTCGCGGTGGCCGTGCTCGATGGCGTTGGCACAGGCCTCGCCGGCGGCGACCAGGATGTTCTGCACGGTGGTCGGGGGCAGGTCGCACCGGTCCAGCCAGCTGCGCAGGGTCTGGCGCACGGGTGCGAGCTGGGAGGACTCGGCGGGGAAGGTCACGTCCAGCGGGGCGGGGTGCCGGTACAGCAGGAGGGCGACGTCGTCGTCGTAGCCGGTGGCCGGGGCGAGGCGGGCCATGACCTGGGTGGCGAGGTCGTCGATGGAGACGTCGCGGCCGTCCTGGATGGCCTCGCTCGCCTGGCCGATGCCGGTGGTGAGGGGGCGGCGGCGCCGTTCGACCAGCCCGTCGGTGTACATGAGCAGGGTCGCCCGGGCCGGCAGGACGCACTCGGCCTGCGGGCGCTCGGCGCCCGGCCGCACGGCCAGCGGCGCGGAGCGGCCGTCGTCCAGGAGGCGGGTGGTGCCGTCGGGGTGGGCCAGGATGGCGGGCGGGTGGCCGGCGCTGGAGTAGGTCAGCTGCCCGGTGGCCGGGTCGAGGATGCCGCAGAAGACGGTGGTGCACACCGCGCCCGGGATGCCGGCGGCGAAGTGGTCCAGGGCCATGAGGGTGTGGGCGGGGCCGGCGTTCTGCAGGAGCAGGGCCCGGCAGGCGCTGCGCAGCTGGCCCATGACCGTGGCGGCCTCCAGTCCGCGGCCGACGCAGTCGCCGACGACGATGCCGATGCGGCCGTCCGGCAGGGTGACGGTGTCGTACCAGTCGCCGCCCACTTCCAGGGGCCGGGCGGCGGGTTCGTAGCGGACGGCGAATCCCTCGGGCAGCCGGGAGGGGCCGAGGATGGCGCGCTGCAGGGCCAGGGCGGCTTCCCGCTGCTGGTCGAGCTGGTGGGCGCGGGACAGGCCCTGGGCGAGGTGGCCGGCCAGCAGGGACAGCAGGAGCTGGTCCTGGTCGGTGAAGGGGCGGTGGTCGCCCAGGTCGATCCAGATCCCCAGGGGCCCCTCGGGGTGTTCGAGTGCGACGCCGGCGCCGGTGGCACGGCCGGTGACCGGGGTCAGCGGCCGTCCCTCACGCAGGTTTGTCAGTGCGCCGCGGGTCTCCTCGGGCAGGTCCTGCCAGGTCGCGCCGGGGTCGGTGCCGGTGACCGCCGGTGTGTCGCCGCTGAACACGGCGGCCGTCACGCGGGGGGCGCGCCACAGCTCCTTCAGCGCGTTCAGGGCGCCGGACAGTACCTCGGGCAGGCTGGTGGCCCGGGACAGGAGCATGCTCAGGGACGCGAGGGCCGATTCGCGCCGGACGGCGTAGTGCTCGGCGGTGACGTCCCGGAAGGTTCCCACGACGACGGTGCGTCCGGTGTCCGGGTCGCGTGCCTGGTTGAAGGTGGCGCTGACCCACAGCCGGTGGCCGTCGCGGTGGGTGACGGGGAGGGTGTGGCTGCCGTGGGGCCGGTCGAACAGCCCGGCGTGGGCGGCGGCGACCTGCTCGTGGGCGTCGGGGTCGGCGCCGGCGTCGGGCCACCACGGGTACGGCGGGGTGTAGGGCAGGCCCTCCGGGCCGTAGCCCAGCGTGTCGGCGAACGCGCCGTTGATCTCGATGACAGCTCCGGTCTCGTCGCAGACGAAGAAGGACTCCTGCAGGGACTCGATCAGCGCGGTGCGCCAGCGGGCGTGGTGGCTGCGCATGCGCGACAGCTCCACGTTGGCCCGGACCCGGGCGAGCAGTTCGGCGGCCGCGAAGGGCTTGACGAGATAGTCGTCGGCGCCCGCGTGGAGGCCCTCGACGGACGCCTCCTGGCCGGCCCGGGCGGACAGCAGCAGCACGGGGACGGCGGCGGTGCGCTGGTCGGCGCGGAGCGCCGCGACCAGGCCCAGGCCGTCCAGACGGGGCATCATCACGTCACTGATGACCAGGTCGAACGCTTCTCCCCGCACCGTGTCCAGGGCCGCCGCCCCGTCGACGACGGCGCGCACCTCGTACCCGGCGCCGGTGAGCAGGCGGGTGAGGTAGTCGCGCATGTCGGCGTTGTCGTCGGCGACCAGGACCCGTGCGGGGGCCGCGGGCGCGAACGCCGCCGCGCCGGCGCCGTCGTCCGGGGCCCGGGACACGTCCCTGGCCACGCCGCTCCGTGCGCCCGGCAGCCAGCGCAGCGCCTCCTGGAGGTAGGGGTCGGCGGCGTCGCGGAGCGCCCCGGCGGGCGTCCCGGGGGGTGCCAGGGAGTCGGCGGGCAGATGGGCGGTGCCGAAGGGTATCCGGATGGTGAAGCGGGTGCCCTCGCCCTCGGTGCTGTCCGCGGTGATCGTCCCGCCGTGCAGGCCGACGAGTTCCCGCACCAGCGCCAGACCGATGCCGCTGCCCTCGTTCGAGCGTGAGCGGGCGTTCTCGATGCGGTGGAACCGTTCGAAGAGCCGGGGCATCTCCGCGGCCGGTACGCCGATGCCGGTGTCGGTGACGGTGATCACCGCCTCGCCGTCGCCGGCCCGGAGGGTCACCTCGATCGCTCCGTCGAAGGTGAACTTCAGGGCGTTGCTGAGCAGGTTGAGGACGATCTTCTCCCACATGCCGCGGTCGATGTGCACCGGCTCGGGCAGGGCGGGGCAGTCCACGGTGAAGGTCAGGCCCGCGCTCTCCACGGCGGAGCGGAAGACGCCGGCCAGTTCGGCGGTCACCTCGGCCAGGTCGACCGGCTCGTAGCGGGCCCGCATCCGGCCCGCCTCGATGCGGGAGAAGTCCAGCAGGCTGTTGACGAGTTTCCCCAGGCGCAGGCCGTTGCGGTGGATGGTCTCCAGGTCCTCCCGCGCCTGCGGGTCGGACGCGGCGAGCCGGGCGCGCAGCTGCTCCAGCGGGCCCATGATCAGGGTCAGGGGTGTGCGGAACTCGTGGCTGATGTTGGAGAAGAAGGCGGTCTTCGCCCGGTCCAGCTCGGCCAGTTCCTCGGCACGGCGCTGCTGGCTCTCGTAACTGCGGGCGCTGGCGAGGCCGGTCGCGATGTGTCCGGCGACCAGTTCCACGAAGCTGCGGTACTCCTCGCCCATCGGCCGGTACCGGTTCAGGCCCGCCACCAGGAAGCCGTAGGGAGTGCTGCCCTGCCGTACCAGGGGCACCACCAGCGCCTGTGTGGGCGGCTGCTTCCACGCGCCGCTCGGCAGGCCGTCGAAGGCGGCGCCGGTGAGCTCGACCAGCGCCGGCTCGCCCCGGGCCGCGGTGGCCGCCGGCCAGATCCCGGAGGGCTCGCCGCCCGGCAGCGTGGCGGGCGCGGCAGGGTGCCCGGCCGGCAGTCCGGTGGTACCCGCCAGGTGGGCGCTGCCGTCCTCCTGGAACAGGTAGGTCGCGGTGAACGGCAGGTCGCGCCGGTTGCGGCCGAGCTGGTGGTCGATGAAGGCCAGCATCTGCTGCTCGGTGCGGACCACGCTGGGGTCGGAGCCCAGGTCCCGCAGCGTCGCCATCCGCCGTTCGCCGATGACCCGCTCGGTCTCCTCGCTGACCACGCACAGCATGCCGACCAGCTGCCCGTCGTCGCCGCGCAGCGGGCTGTAGGAGAAGGTGTGGTAGCTCTCCTCCGCGAAACCGGACCGCTCCACGAACAGCAGCAGTGCCTCGTCCCAGGTGGCCACCCCCGTGGTGAGCACGGTCTCGACCCGGGGGCCGATGTCGTCCCAGATCTCGGCCCACACCTCGTTCGCCGGCCGGCCCAGCGCCCACGGGTACTTGCGGCCCAGCGTGTCCCGGCGGTAGGCGTCGTTGCAGAAGAACGTGAGGTCCGGTCCCCATGCCATCCACATCGGGAACCGGGAGGACAGCAGGATGCTCACCGTGGTCCGCAGGCTCTGCGGCCACTGCTCCGGCGGACCGAGCGGGGTCTTCGCCCAGGCGACCCGGGCCAGGTCGGCGCCGACCCGGGGGTCCACGGCGAACAGGTCGGTCACGTCTGCCGGCAGCGGCCCCGCTCCGGGGTCGTTCGTCGCCATCACATCTCCCCGCTCACACCGGCTGCTCCACGTCCCGGTTCCGGCACGCCCACCGTCCCGCGCCGCCGGCCCCGGGCCCCCGCACAGCCCGGTTGACGTGCTCCGTAGGATAGACCAGCCGTTACGGCGGCGAACGTCCGCATGCGGGCCTTCCGCGGGCCGGAGGGAGAACCGGAGAGGAAGGCCATGACGTCAGAGGCACAGCGGTGTGCGCCGCCTGCGCCGGCCGACGAGCGTCGGCGCCTGCGTGCCGTGCGTCGCTACCACATCCTCGACACCCCGCCCGACGGGGTCTTCGACCGCATCGCGGGCCTGGCGGCCCGCTTCTTCGACGTGCCGATCGCCACCGTGGCGATCGTGGACGAGGACCGGGTGTGGTTCAAGTCGGCCCACGGTCTGCACGGTGTCAGGGAGGTCCCCCGGGAGCCGGGGCTGTACGCCACCGCGGTGGCCCACGGCGTCCCCCACGTCGTTCCCGACACGCTCGCCGACCCCCGTACCGCCGACCACCCGCTGGTCCGCGGCGAGCCGGGGATCCGCTTCTACGCCTCCGCCCCCATCACCACCGCCGACGGACACCACCTGGGCTCGGTCGATGTCCTGGACACCCGGCCCCGCCGGGTGAGCCGGGAGCAGATCGCCGCGCTCCAGGACTTCGCGGCACTGGTGATGGACGAACTGGAGCTGCGGCTGTCGGCGATGCGCACCGTCTCCTCCGAGCGGGCCCTGCGCACCGACGCCGAGCGTCTGGCCCGTACCCTCCAGCGCACCCTGCTGCCCCCGGCGCTCCCGCAGGTGCCCGGCCTGTGCGCCGCGGCCGCCTACCACACCGCGTCCGCGGACGAGGTGGGTGGCGACTTCTACGACCTGTTCCCCCTGGACGACGACCGGTGGGCGTTCTTCCTGGGCGATGTGTGCGGCAAGGGCGCCGACGCCGCCGCCCTGACCTCGCTGACGCGCTACACCCTGCGCGCCGCGGCGATCTACGATCCCGAACCGCGTACGGCGCTGGCCAACCTCGACAGCGTTCTCAAGGGCGAGTACCAGGGCGACAACCCCCGGTACTGCACCGCTCTGTTCGGGGTGCTGCTGCCGGAGCCGGGCGGTACGTTCTCCGTCACCCTCGCCAGCGGCGGCCACCCCTCGGCACTCGCCCTGCGCGCCGACGGGACCGTGGAGCCGCTCGCCACCCCGGGCGGCCAGCTCATCGGGCTGCTGCCGCGCCCGCAGTTCACCGGGATCACGACCCGGCTGGCCCCTGGAGATGCCGTGCTGCTGTACACCGACGGGCTCACCGAGGCCCGTCACCCGGACGGAACCATGCTGGGTGAGGAGGGGCTGTCCGCGCACCTGTCGGCCGCCGCGTGGCAGGATGCCGACGGGCTGCTGGCCGTCGTGGACGACCTGCTGACCGCCCTGGGGGCGGGAGTCAGCGACGACACCGCTCTGCTCGCCCTGTCCGTCCCCCCTGTTCCGCACACCACCCAGGAGAACCGGTGACCGACCGCACCCTGACCGTCACCCTCCTTCCTCGCACGCCCGCGGTGAACGTGCTGCGGGTCACCGGGGAGCTCGACCACCACACCGCGCCGGACCTGCGCGAGGCCCTGGAGGCGGCCCCGCTGGTCCCCGGTGGCGCGCTGGTGCTGGACCTGTCCTCCCTCACCTACTGCGACTCCACCGGCATCACCGTGCTCATCTCCGCCTACCACCGGGCGGCGGGCGCCGGCAGCGCTTTCGTCATCGCCGGGCTCAACGACGATCTGAAGCGCGTCTTCGGCATCATCGGCCTGGACCAGGTCTTCACCTTCCACCCGTCCGTCGAGGACGCCGTCTCCGCCCAGCGGTCCTGACCGCCCCCGCCGGGCTCGGCGCGGCCGGGCCGGACCGCGCGGCCGGCCGCACGTCCGCTCCGGCGGCCCGGGCCGCGGGGTCAGCGCGCCGAGCGCTGCTGCTTGGTGGCCTCGTCGGTCAGGTCCGTCACCTTCCCCGCCGGCGGGGCGTCCGCCTCCACCTCGGTGCCGAAGTCGGAGAACTCCAGGACCGTGCGCACCGTCACCCGTTCCGGGGCCTCGGAGGACCGCTGCGAGGAACGCCCCTCGGGCCGGGGGGCGGCCTTGATGGTCATGTCCACCTGCTGGCGGCGGATGCGCCCCTGGTCGTCGAGCCAGAGGTCCATCGGGAGGGTGGGGCCGATCTGCTTGCTCAGGGCGGCGCCGTCGGGCAGCTCGGCGACGTCGACCCGCACGCGGTACTGGGTGGTGGTGACGCCGCCCACCGTGGCCGTGCCCTTCTTCACCACGTCCTTGTCGTCGATCGCCTTGGCCAGGCTCGCGGACTGCGCCGGATCGTTCATGGACTGGTTGCCGGCGCGCTGCTGGGCGGCGACCTTCCGCAGGTCGATCCTGACCCAGGGCTTGTCGTCCGGTGCCTGCCCGGCGGGGGGCTTCTGGTACAGCTGCTGATCGACCACCCGCTGCTCGATCTGCTGGCCGTCCGCGGTCAGGGTCAGGACGCTGTCGCCGTCGTCCAGGTCCACAGCGCCCTTCCCCCGCACGGTCGCCGACTTGCCCTCGGCCGAGGTCCGCGTCTGCAGCATGATCCGCGCGGTCTCCTCCTCGGCCGTCCGGTCGTAGGCGGAACGGACCGCCTCGGTGGCCCCGTCTCCGGTGTCCGCGTCCCGGCCGGCTGCCGGCTTCTTCGCCTCGTCGGCCGTGTCGCCGTCGTCACCGCAGCCGACCAGCAGCGCGCCGGCGAGGACTCCGGTGACGGACAGCGCCGCGATCCTGCTCCTGCCCGACCTGACCATCGAGTGCTCCTCTCAGTGGTGTCACCGACCGGCCCCGTGGGGTGCCGGTCCGTCCGTTGCCCCCGACTGCCCGCATCTGCCCCGAACACACCTGGGTGCCGGACGAGTTGTCACCGCGGTCGGTACCGGGCGCGGGCCGGCCGTTCCCGCGGTGTCCCGGGGAGCGGCCGGCCCGGGGAGCCGGTGTGCGGTGGGAAGGGACGGTCCCGGCAAAGGGGCGGTGGCCCGCTCCTCGCCGGGGCGCTGTGCCGGGGTGCGTGCGGGGCGGCGACCGGGGGCAGGCGGGTTCCACGGGCCGCAGGGTCCGTCCCACACAACGAAACCTCGGGAGCCCGTGATGGTCATCGTCGGAGTCATCGCCCTGTGCCTGGTCCTGGCCGTGCTCGCCTTCCTGCTGCCGCGGCTGTCCCGGCATCCGCAGAACGGAGCCCAGCGCTCCCTCGCCGCCGGCAGCCGGGCCGGCTCCAAGGCGCCCGGCTTCCTGGGCCGACTGCTCAGCAAGCCGTTCCGCTCCAGCTCGCGTGCCGTCGGCCGGAGCGGCTCGGCCGGCCGGCGGGCCCGGCGCCACATGCCGTTCTGACCCGTGGTGCGGGTGAGGGCCCGCCCCGGTGGTCGCGCCACCGGGGCGGGCCCTGCACGCGTTGCCGGTGGCCGGGACCCCGGGAGACGCGACCGCCGGCGGGCGGTGCCGGCGGTGTCGCCGGCCGGGGTCGGCGCCCCGCCGGGAAGCGGACGGCCGGCGACGCGGCGGGCGGGCGCCGGCGCCCGGGTGCGGCCGGGACGTGCGTCAGGCGGGGGTTCCGGGGTCCGGCGAGGGACGGTCGCGCAGGGCAGCGGTGCCCTGCCGGATGACCCGCACGGCGCGCGGGAGTTCGCCCAGCCGCCCGGCGAGGACGTCCAGCCCCGCCAGCAGTGAGCGGGCGGGGACGTGGCGGGCCGTGAGGATGTCGGCGGTCCAGGTGAGGAACACGGTGAAGATCTCGGCATCGTCCATGTAGAGGGCGGTGGCCAGATGATCGACGATGTGGCCGATGTCCTGCGCGGTGTGCTCGCGCTGGGTCCGGGTGTAGCCGCGCAGGGCGGGGAAGCGGACCTCCAGGCCGGCCAGGGTCTGCCTGACCAGGTCGGAGCGGGACCGGACGACCAGGGTGTACTCCTGGTCGGTCAGGTGCGGCAGGTCGTCCACCGGCTGCCGGACCGCCGCCGGGAGCGGACGGGCCAGGCCCGCGTCGAGCGCCGCGGCGGCGCCGCGCGCGTCGGCCGCCCACCGGTCGGCGCCCAGCGCCAGCGCGTGCCGGCCGTCGGTCCCGAAGGCGCGGCCGCCCGCCAGGACGGGCACGCCGACGGCCTGGCAGGCGGTGATGGCCGCGTGGGCGGCCGGCAGGTGGGTGGGGAACGAGCCGGACAGCAGGACGGCGTCGGGGTTGGTGTGGTGCAGGTGCGCGACCAGGTGAGGGGTGGGGGTCTGGGCGCCCAGGTGGTCCACCTGCCAGCCGCGCAGCCGGAGGACCTCGGTGACGAGCCGGGCGGGCAGCGCGTGCCATTCGCCGTCGATGCAGCTGATGGTCACCCGCCCCCGGCGGGCGACGCGGTCCCCCTCGGTGGTCCGGTGGTGGGCGAGGAAGGCGACGACCCGTTCGTTGATGGCGGTGGCGGCGTGCTCCTGGGCCACGCTGATGCGGTCGGCGGCCCACTCCTCACCGACCTTCCGCTGTACCGGCGCGATCACCTCCAGCAGCAGCGTCTCCTCCCCCACCCCGTCGGCCAGTGACCGGCGGGCCAGGGCGACGGCGGCGTGTTCGTCGCCGTCGGCCACCGCCTGCCACAGCCGGCCGGCCAGTTCGGTCGCGGTGCTCCGGGGGTTCACGCGCTCCTCCTCGGCGGACCGCCGGCCGGCCCGTCGCCGGCGGGCGGGCCGGCCGGCCGCGCGCTGATGGCCACGGCGGCGATGTCGTCGTGGCGGCCCGTGCCCAGCCACTGGGCCACCAGCATCCGCACCCGTTCCACCACCGCCTCCGGCGGCATGCCCGCGCATTCGGAGAGGGCCTGCCGCAGCCGGTCCTCGCCGAACATGTCGTCACCCAGCGGGCCGCCACGGGCCTCGGTGATGCCGTCGGTGTAGAGCAGGCACGTCTCCCCGGGACCCAGCTCGGTGTGGACCGTGTGCGCCGTGACGGTGGGCAGGGCGCCCACCAGGGTGCCCCGGGTGGGCGCCTCCTCCACCGTGCCGTCGGTCCGGATGATGAGGGGCGGGAGGTGACCCGCGCTGGTCATCCGTATCCGCGTGCGGTCTCCGTGCCGGCGGACCGAGGCGAGCACGAGGGTGGCGAAGCGCTTGTGGTGGGAGCTGAGCAGGGCGCCGTTGAGCAGGTTGAGGACGCGTTGGTGGTCCTGGGCCAGCGGCAGCAGGGCGTGCAGGGTGTTGCGTATCTTGCCGGTGAGCACCGCCGCGTCCAGGCCCTTGCCGGCGACGTCGCCCAGGACGACGAGGGTCTCCTCGCCGGGGTCCGCCCCGGGGTGAACGTCGTAGAAGTCACCGCCGACCCGGTCGTGGTCCTGCGCGGCGCGGTAGCCGCCGGCGTACTCGACCCCGTGCACGTCGCTCAGCGCCGGGGGCAGCAGGTCCCGCAGCAACGTGGCGGTGATGGCGGCCTGTTCGCTGTACAGGCGGGCCGCGGACAGCGCGGCGCCGGCGCGGGCGGCGAAGAGGCGGGCGAAGCTCTCCTCGCCCTCGGTGAACACCTGCTCGGTGCCCGAGCGCAGCAGGATCAGCGCCCCCGCGGGCACCCCGTGGCCGGGGAGCGGGGCGACGATCACGGACCCCACCGGCCCGGTGAATCCTTCCGGGACGGTCCAGGAGGGCAGGTCATCGGGGTTGATCCAGCGGGCCGGCACCGGCGGGAAGCCCTGGAGTGCCTCGGCCAGCCCGGGCACGCCGGCGACATCGACCGACCGCGTGGTCCGGGTGACCGGTCCGCCGCGGCGGGCGAAGGTCAGGGGGTGGGACCGGCCCTGCGGCGGAGCGACGACCACGGCCGCGTCGGCGAGGTGTTCCGCGGCCAGGGAGGCGGTCACCTCCATGCAGCGCGGCGCGTTGAGCGTGGACAGCAGGGTGCTGGACACCTCCGCGAGGACTTCCGATCTCTGTCGTGCCCGGCTCAGCGCGGCCTCGGCCCGGCGCCGGCCGGTCTCCTCCACCAGCCACCACACCACATCGTCCGCGGCGCCCGGCGTGGGGTGGGCCACGAAGTGACGGTGACCGATCTCCCCGGCCGGCGGACCGGCGGAGGCGTCCGGCAGGCCGCCGGTCCGCAGGTGGGCCTCCGCGAGCCACGGGGGCACCCCGGTGTGCGGTTCGTCACCCGGGGCCGCGGCGGGCAGGAGCAGCCGGGCCGCCTCGTTGGCCCCGACGAGGCGGCCGTGCCGGTCGATGACGAGCACGGGGCAGGGGGCCTCGATCCACGCCGCGCCGATCGGGGGACCGGCGTCGCGGGGGCGGGCGGAGGGACCGCGGGAAGCAGAGATCATTTGGAGGCACGCGTCGTGCCCCCCACCACCTTTCTGCCAGGGAACGTATAGATGACCATGGCAACCGTCCCGCACCACCCGCGCGGATGCAAGCCGCTCCCCGGTGACCTGCCCCCGCCGCGCCCCGTGGGGTCGTCCGTAGGGGGTCGTCCGTGGGGGTGCTCGCACCGCCCGGCCGGGCAGGGGAGTGCGGGCGAGGGAGCCGTGGCGGCCCGGTACGGCCGGCCGACGGCTTTTCCTCCTCGGTCGGGAAGCGGCCGGGCGGGGGCCGGCCCTGCGCGACCGGGCGGCCGCTGCGCCGGGCGGCCCGGCGCGTGGACGGGTCAGGGGTCCTCCCGGCGCTTCCGGTGCCGGGAGGGGGTCACCCCGCCGTCCGGCGCGCGGCGCTGCCGCCGGCTTCCGGTCGCGTGGCGGACGCGGCCGCGGCGGCCACGGGCAGTGGGTCACGCGCCGGGCGACCGAGCAGGTCGGTGAGGTGGGGGGTGGTGCCGTCCAGGAAGCCGTGCCGGATGCCGGTGGCGATGGAGGCGAGCATGGGCGGCTGGAACGGCAGGAGGCCGGGCGTCTCCTCCAGGAGCCTGCGGCGGTACTCGCCCAGGCCGATGGTGCGGTGCGGAACCTGGAGCCGGCCGGCCACCTGATCCGCCGTGACCGGCGTGCCGACGAGGTCGTACACGCGCCCGCCGTGTCCCTCCGGATGCGCCGCGACGATCGCCGTCGCCTCGGCGAGGTCCTCGCGTGCGACCGCGGCCAGGGCGCCGTCCCCGAAGGGGGACTCCACACCGTCCCCGGTCCACCGCAGCAGGCCGCCGAAGAGTTCGGCGTACAGGCCGTTGCGCAGGATGGTCCAGGACGGTCCCGCGGCCCGCACCCGGCGTTCGGTGGCGCGGTGCGCGAGCGCGAAACCGAGATGGTCGCCGGCGGTGGTCAGGCTCGTGTAGACGATGTGGCGGACGCCGTCGCGTACCGCGGCGTCCAGGACCGCCGCGTGACGCCCGACGACCCGGTCGTCCTCGGCGTAGCCGGCGGAGATCAGCACCAGGGTCGCCACCCCGGTGAGATCGAGGCTCGTGTGGTCGTCGAAGTCCAGACGCCGCATCCCGCTGCCCGGCGTGCGGCTACCGCCTGTCGCGGCGACTCCGCGGGCGCGCAACGCCGCCAGGGTGGCCGAGCCGAGGTTCCCGTTCGCTCCCGTGACCAGGATCATGTCCATCGCAGTCTTCCGTCGTGGTTCTCATCGGTAACTACGCTTGATCCTTGATCGCACGTCCACCGGCCACAAGAAGGCACTTCGATGTCACTCACGCACACCGGGGTAACCGGCCCCGCCGACCTCGCCCCCTGCGGCCACGAGGACCACCCCGACTGCGGCATCCGCGACGTCCTGGACCGCATCGGCGACAAGTGGTCGGTGCTCGTGATCGTCGAACTCGCCGGCGGCCCGCGGCGGTTCCGCGAACTGCAACGCGCCATCGACGGCATCTCCCAGCGCATGCTCACCCTCACCGTGCGCAGGCTCGAACGCGACGGCCTGGTGCTGCGCACGGTCCGTCCGACCGTCCCGCCCCAGGTCGACTACCGCCTGACCGGGACCGGGGCCGATCTGACCCACCTGGTGAAGGCACTCGCCGACTGGTCGCTCGCCCACCGTGCCGGCATCGCCGAGGCGCGGCGCGCGTACGATCTGGCCCACCCCGGCCACGACATCCGCTGACGGGAACCACGGCCGCACACCCGTGGCCGGCCCTCGACGGCCGGCCGGCTCCGGAGGGGAGGCCGGCCACGGGTGCCCGCGGGTCCGAGGGTGACCGGGCGGCGAGCCGGGCCCCGCCCGGGGCCGTGGAATACCGTTGGCGCGGCGGGTCCGGCGCGTGGCGAGGGCCGGTCACCAGGTCCTCGAACGTGCACCCCGGAGGTCCGCCCGGGCAGGGGGCGTATCCGGTCCCGGACCGGCGGCCCGCGGCCTGCCGTACCCGTTGGCCCCGCCCGGCGCCCGTGCGGCCCGTCCCGGCCGCCGCGCAGCGCCTCGCCGGGCCTCCTCCACCCGGGCGGCCGGATCGCGCGTGATGTCGTCGGCGGACACCGGCCCCTCGTCGCCCCTCACGCCCGCAGGTCGTGGAACTCCCGGTGCATCGCCCGCATGAACGCGCGGAAGGTCGCGTGCCGCTCGGGTGGGGCGGCCCGCCAGCTCGCCCAGGTGTACACGGCCCACTCGCCGTCCTCGTCCACGTCCTCGGGGTCCATCAGGACATGGGTGGCGTCGGATACGACGTCGAGTTGCAGACCGCGCCGCCAGATGTCCGCCTCGCGCCGCTCCTCGGGGCCGGCGTCCTCGTCCAGGTACGCCTCGAACTCTTCCGCGAGGCCGGACTCGTTGCCGTGCCAGCGCGCGTCCTCGGTCCCGGCCAACTGCCGCACGAACCCGCCCGCGTGCCGCCACCCGTCGCTGACCTTGAGGAACTCCCGGTACGACGGCGGCATCCGCCGGCCGAGGCGCTCCTCCATGGCGGCGATCCGCTCGTCGGTCGCGGGCGGGAACCCCAGCCACCGCGCCCGCCGTGCGGCCTCGTCGTCCTCGCTGCGCGCCTCGCCCTCCGGCAGGGAGTCCGCCCATTCCGCGCTCCACCCGTGCAGGAAGGACCGCCAGTCGCATGCCGTGATGTCCGTCATGCACCCGATGCTGCCACCCGCCACCGACAGCGCCCCGTGCCCGTCCGCGGCGGCCGGGCCGGCCCCGCCCGGCCGGTCGGCGGGAGGAGACGGCCCCGCCGTGCGCGGGGGCCGCTCACGGGGGCTCGTTGCCGTCCGGACCGGGCACCGTGGTCCGGTAGCGGGCGGCCATCGCGGCGGCGCGGCGGTGCAGGGCGGCGCGCAGGGACGCCGGGGCCAGGGCCTCCGCATCCGTGCCGAGTTGCCACAGCCCCCACTCGGCGTGCCGCAGATCCTGGTACGTCACCTCCATCCGCAGCCGGCCGTCCGCGTCGGGGAGTGCGGTGCGTACGGCCACCACGGTGTTCAGCAGGTCCTCCCGACGCTCGGCGTTCACCCGTACCAGCACGGTGATGTGGTCCTCGGAGAGGAACTGCGCACAGCGTTCCCGCCAGATCCGGTCCAGGTCGACCGCGTCCGGCCGCTGTGCCGGTTCGGGGAGTTCCGCCGCGGCCAGCACCCGCGACAGCCGGTAGGTGCGGTCCGCACCGGACCGGGTGGCCAGCAGGTAACTCCGGTCGCGCACCGTGACCAGGCCGATGGGGTCCACCGTGCGCCACCGCGGGGCCTGGCCGGTGGCCGCGTAGTGGATGCGCAGCCGGTGTCCGGCGAGGACCGAGCGCCGGATCTCGGCCATCGTCGTGCCGGGCACCTCCTCGGTGGCCGGCCGGCGTGAGAGCAGGTCGGTCGCCGGCTCGACGAGAAAGCGCCGGGCCGCCTCGCTCGCGGTCGCCTGATGGCTCTCGGGGAGGGCGTCCACCACCTTGCGCAGGGCCGAGGTGAGGGCCGAGCCGAGGCCGAACGTCTGCCGGCCGCGCCTGGAGTGGGCGGTCAGCAGGGCCAGGGTCTCGTCGTGGTTCAGTCCGGTGAGCTCGGTGCGGAATCCGGGCAGCAGCTCGAACCCGCCGTGCCGGCCACGTTCGGCGTAGACCGGGACGCCGGCCGCGGACAGCGCCTCGATGTCGCGCAGCACGGTCCGGGTGGACACCTCCAGTTCCCGGGCCAGTGTGTCCGCGGTCAGCCGACCGCGCCGGCGCAGCAGCAGGACCAGCGAGACAAGCCGATCGGCGCGCATACGCGGACCTTATCGAATACATGACCAAGGGTGTCACTTTTTGTTGCGAGGCTCGTGATCAACGAGGTCACGGATGGCGGCCGGCACGCCGGCGGACGTCCGTACCGACGACGCATACATGACATGGAGCTGATGTGACGATGGAACGAACGGCGGTCAACCCGGTGACGTGGTCCGTGGAGATGGGGTTCAACCAGGGCGAAGTCGTCTCCGGGCACAGCCGGACCCTGTACTGCTCCGGGCAGACCGCGATGAGCGACGAGGGCAGGCCGCAGCACGACGGCGACATGGCCGCGCAGCTGGCGTTGAGCCTGGACAACCTGGAGGCCGTGCTCGGTGCGGCCGGCATGTCGCTGGCCAATCTCGTCCGGCTCAACGTCTACACCACCGACGTCGACCAGCTGTTCCCGCACTACGGCGTGCTGGCGTCGCGGCTGGGCGCCGCCGGGGTGGCACCGGCCACCACGATGCTGGAGGTGAGGCGGCTGGCCGTCCCCGGTCAGATGATCGAGCTGGAGGGAACCGCCGTCGACTGACCCGGCCCCGTCGCCGCTGCCGGCCCGGTGACGCCGGGCGCCCGGCGTGACGGCCACCGGGAGGGGAGGGGCCGGACGCGGCGGGCGCGGGCTCGTCGCGACGGCCCCGGCGGCACCCCCGGCCGGGGAGCGCCGCAGTGCCGACGCTCGGAGGGTCGGGGTGGCCGGGGTGGCCTGGAGCCGACCGCCGCGTTCCGCGGGGCGCGCGGTCACCGCCGTCCGGGGCCGAAGGCTCTGAGGGTCGCGTCAACCAGGGCGTCGGCGTAGGCCGTGGTCAACGGTCCGCCGCGGTGCAGCCATCGCTGGAAGAGGGGGGCGTAGAGCACTTCGAGGACCAGATCGAGGTCGGCAGCGGGGTCGAGCTGGCCGGCCGCCTGGGCACTGCGCAGACGCGCCTTCTTCGCTTCGGCAAGCGGCCGGGCCAGCTTCTCGCGGTACTCGGCCGCCAGTGCGGCGTCGACGGCGATCTCGGTGGTCAGGGCCCGGATCATCCTGTCGAAGGACGGGTCGGCGAACTCCTCCACCGTGGCGCGCATGACGAGCTTGAGGTCCGCCTCGATGTCGCCCGTGTCCGGCAGTGCGACCGACCGTCCGTCCTCCCCGTCCTCGCTCAGGGCCAGGAAGGCGGCGAAGACGACCGCGCTCTTGGAGGGCCACCGCCGGTAGATGGTCTGCTTGCCGACGCCGGCCCGCGCGGCGATGGCCTCGACCGTGATCTTCTCGTACGGCTCCTCGGCGACCAGGGCACGGGTGGCCGCCAGGATGGCCTGCCGGGACCGCTCCTTGCGCCGGGAGTGGTCCGGCCCCTTCACGTTGGACATGCGGCGAGCCTACCGCCTGATCTGAACGAGACGGTCCGTATTGCACAGACCCTCGGGATGCCCTAGAGTCCAGGCGAGCCGAGACGGTTCGTTTCGTTTACCGAGAGTGAGACTCTGTGACGCAGTCGAGAGTGTGGTTCATCACCGGCGCATCCCGCGGCCTGGGCCGGGCGTTCACCGAGGCCGCCCTGGCCGTCGGCGACCGCGTGGTGGCCGCCGCCCGCGACGTCGGACCGCTGGACGGACTGGCCGGGAAGCACCCCGGCGATCTGGTCCCGCTGGCGCTGGACGTCGCGGACCGTCAGGCGGTGTTCGACGGGGTGGAGCGCGCGGCAGCCGCGTTCGGCAGGCTGGACATCGTCGTCAACAACGCCGGCGGAATGCTCTACGGCATGGTGGAGGAGGCCACCGAGGAGCAGATCCGGGCACACATGGACGTCAACTTCTTCGGGGCGGTATGGGTGGCGCAGGCGGTCCTCCCCCACCTGCGCGCCAACGGCGGGGGACGGCTCCTCCAGATCACCTCGATGGGGACCGGGGGCGGCATGGCCACTGTCGGCTTCTACGGCGCCGGCAAGGCCGCACTGGACTCGGTCAGCGAGGCGCTGGCGATGGAGGTCGAGAGGTTCGGGATCAAGGTCACCGTCGTGCAGATGGGCGGCTACCACACCGGCCTGTTCACCACCGGCACCACCGCCACCGAACCCCTGCCCCGGTACCGGCCCCTGCGCACCGAGATGGAGGCGATGTGGGGCGATGCCGTCGCCCCCGAGCCGGACACCGCCGCTCCGGTCATCATGGAGCTGGCCGCACTGCCCGACCCGCCGCGGCGGGTGATCGTCGGCAGCCAGTCCTTCGATCACGTGCTGGAGATGCACCGCGCCCGGACGGATCTGTACCGGTCCTGGGAGCACCTCAGCCGCATGGCCCCGGGCTGAGGGTGCGCATCCGTCGGGGCCGAGCGCGGCGACACCACGCGGTGCCGTCGTCGGCCATGGTGGCGACCGCCGTGCTTCCCGTCCCCAACCGCCCGGTCACGGCCACTCGTCGACGGCCGGGGCCGGCACGTCGCCGGGCGGATGTCTTCGAAGAGCCGGGCTGCGCGGCGCATAGGCTCAGAGGAAACGTGCGCAGTCGGGAGCGGTTGCATGAACATAACCTTGCGTCGGGTCGGGGAACAGGACTTCCCGCTGCTGCGCAGGTGGCTCCGAGAGCCCCATGTGAAGCGTTGGTGGAATCACGAGACCACGGCGGAAGCGGTGGCGCGCGACTTCGGTCCCGCAGCGCGGGGCGAGGAGCCCTCGGAGGACCTCCTCGCGTTCCTCGAAGACCGTCCGGTCGGTCTCGTACAGCGTTCCCGCCTGTGCGACTACCCCGATTACCTGGCCGAGCTCGCGGCCGTCGTCCCCGTGCCCGACGGGGCGATGACCGTCGACTACCTGATCGGCGATCCCCGCCTGACCGGCCGGGGCATCGGGACGGCGGTGATCCGCTCCGTCATCGGGCGCACCTGGGTCGAGCACCCGGGCGCCCCGTGCGTTCTCGTCCCGGTGGTGGCGGCCAACCGCCCTTCCTGGCGGGCGCTCGAACGGGCAGGGCTGCGCCGGGTCGGGGTCGGGGACCTGGAGCCGGACAACCCGGTCGACGACCGGACCCATTACCTCTACCGCGTCGACCGGCCGGCGGCCGGCACCTGACCGCCCCTCACCGGGTACGTCACGCCGGCGCTCTCCGCCCGCCGACCGGATGGTCCGAGGGACAGCCCATGACGGCGCGGCCGGCCGGAGCGTGACCGGCGGGTTCGCCGACATGACGGGCCGCCAGGTCGGCTCATGGCGACGGCACCCCGGCGCCCGGCCGCTCCGGCCGCCGTCCGCTCCCGTCCCGGCGAGCCGGCCGGCGGGGCACGGTCTCCCGCGCAGGGCCTGCGGCCGCCGACCACGTGCGGGCGTTCCGGCGACCTCGTCCGGGCGGTCACGAGGGTCACGTGCGGTCACGCGCGGCCCGCCCATGGCCACGGGGGCGATCCGGTGAAACCGCCTCGGGGAGCGCGTGTCCCCGGTAGCGTCGGTCCACCGGCGTATCCCGGGGAGGGGTCTTGGCGACGAGGGTGATCGGGTTCCGGCTGGGGAACGGCGAGCGGCAGGTCACCGCGCTCGTCACGGAGGGCGGGGTGCTGCATCGGGCCCGGGGCGCCTACGGGCGGAAGGCCAAGGTGTACCGCCCGAAGGTGCCGCACGGGGAGAACCCGGTCCACGCCCAGGTGTCGCACCTGCGGTCGCTGTACGCCGACAGCCGTCGCGCGGCCTTCACCGAGGTGCTCATCCCGCCGGTGACCGTGTGTCTGGACCACACCGAACCGCCCCTGCACGCGCGGCCGTACGGCGAGAACGCTCCGGCTCCGGACCCCGGGCTGCTCGCGGCGTTCGCCGATGCCGCCCCGGGCACCCCGCGGCCGCTGGAGGAGGCGATCCGGGCCTTCTACCTGGCCCTCGGGCTGCCGGCCAAGCCACCGCCCGCGGCGACCGCGCCTCGTCCCCGGCCGGGGACCGGGGTGGCGTCCGCGCCGTCCCGCGCCACCGCCCTGCTGAGTGACCTGGCGAACGGACGGACCGTCCGCTCGTACGGGCGGGTGGGCTACCAGGTGACCGGGCGTGCCGTCCGTCTGTACGCCGGGCCGGTCGGCGAGGAGCTGGAGTACCGGGACGTGGTCGATCTGCAGGCGGCGCTCACCGCCTGGCTGCACCTGAATCCGCCGCCTCGGCCCACGGGCGGGCCGGGGTCCGTGGAACCGCGTTCGGCCCGCGGGACCGGCACGGGCCGGGCGTCCGCGCCGGCCCACCGCCGCCCGGTGTCCCCGCCGGGGTAGCCCGTCCGGGGGCCCGGCGCACGGAGGCGGGCGGGTGCGTCGGCGCGGGGCCCGGGGCCGATGGGCGCCGAGCAGGTGGTCCGTGGTTGCACCGGCCGTGCCGTACGGCCGGACCGGGCCGTCAGCCGTGCCCGAGTTCCCTCTCGAAGCCCCCCAGCAGCGCGTCGAGGGCGAAGTCGAAGCGCGCCCGGCCCGCGTCCTCGCCCGCCATTCGGGCCGCGCCGACCAGCAGCGGGTAGGTGTCCGCGTCCAGCTCGGCCAGGGCACCGGCGCCGTCGACGCTGCCCGCCTCGGCGGCGGCGTGGCCGACGACGAAGCTGGTCAGGGAGTACAGGACGTCCAGGGTTCTGGACAGCGGGAAGCCTGCCTCGCACAGCATCCCGATCACCGCCTCCATGGTCCGCAGGTTGCGGGGCGTCAGGGCGGGCCGGGACAGCAGCAGCGGTACGGCGTGCGGGTGCGCGTCGAGCGCGGTCATCAGCGCGTGGGCGTAGGCGCTCAGGTCCTGCCGCCAGGTGGCCGCGCCGAACCGGGTCGGTACGGCCTCCGCGACGACCAGTTCGATCATCCCGTCCAGCAGGGCGCTCTTGTGCGGCACGTGGTGGTAGAGGGTCATCGCCTCCACTCCCAGTTCGGCACCGAGCCGGCGCATCGACAGGGCCTTCATCCCCTCCCGGTCGACGAGCCGCAGGGCTGCCTCCAGGACCGCCTGCCGGGTGAGCCCCGCGCGCTGCCCGCGGGACCTGTTGGCCGCCATGGCGCCGCTCCCTCCGCACCGGACGCCTCGCGTTCCGGGTTGACGATTCTTACGGCGTAAATATAGCGTCGAGGCGACTCTTACGACGTAAGAATTCGGAGGGTGGCGTGCGGGCGTGACGCCCGCGGCCCCGCTGACCACCGCCCGAGCGCCCTGGAGGCCGGGGTTCAGGGACGTGGCGGGCCGGTGCCGGTCGCGGGTGCTGTGCCCGTGCCCGGCCGGTCCACCCTCGGCGGCCACCGGCGCCCCGGGCCGGCGGCCCGGCTCCCCGGTGGCCCGCCGGCCCGCGCCCCACTCCCCCACGGGATCGACGAAGACGAGAGGACGATGACCCCCACCGAGCTCGCCGAGGCGAGACACCAGGCCACCCGGCCACCGCGGAACACCGGTTCCGCCCCTGCGGACGCCTCCGAGGGGCACGGCACGGCAGCGCTGCTGCGCCCCTACGCGGGACGCTTCGCGACCGTGGTCGTCCTCCAGGTCGTCGGCGCGGTGGCCGGACTGGCGCCGCTGCTGGCGGTCGTCGAGCTGGGCCGCACCCTGCTCGCGCCCGGACCCGTCGATCACGGCAACGTCCGGCTCACCGTGGTCGCCGGCGCGGCCGGCCTGGCCGTCCGGCTGCTGTGCACCGGCGCCGCGGCGGCGGTCGGCCACCTGCTCGACGCGGAGGTCCAGCTGGCCCTCCGCCGGCGGCTCGCCGCCCACCTAGGGCGGGTGCCGATCGGCTGGCTCTCCCGCCGCCGCGGCGGTGAACTGGCCAAGCTGGTGGGCGAGGACGTCGGCGCCGTGCACCCGCTCATCGCCCACACCCCCGGCGAGCTGGTCTCCGCCTTCGTCGTCCCGCTGGTGTCGCTGGTCTACCTGTTCACCGTGGACTGGCGGCTGACGCTGATCACCCTGGTCCCGGTGGTCGCGGCGGTGGCGCTGGTCCCGCTGATGATGACCCCGGCCCGGCTGCGCGAGCAGGCCGACTTCGACGCGGCGATGGCGCGGATCGCCGGCTCCGCCGTGGAGTTCGTCCAGGGCATCGCGGTGGTCAAGGCCTTCGGCGGGGGCGAGAGCGCCCACCGCGAGTTCCGCGACGCCGCCGACGACTTCGTCGCCGTCTTCCGCCGCTGGGTGCACGGGATCTCCCCGATCGCCGCCGCGATGCAACTGCTCCTCTCACCCCCGTTCGTCCTCCTCACCGTGGCCACCGGCGGCACGGCGCTGATCACCGGCGGCGGGATGGCCGCGGCCGATCTGCTGCCGTTCCTGCTGCTGGGGCTGGGGCTGACCGCCCCGGTGGCGGCGCTCGGGCACGGTTTCGACGAGGTGCAGGCCGCCCGTCGCGCGGCCGCCCGGATCCGGGAGGTGCTCGCCGTGCCGCCGCTCGCGGAACCGGAACACCCGGTCGCCCCGAACGGCCACCGGGTGGAGCTGCGCGGCGTCCGCTTCGCCTACGAACCCGGCCGCGAGGTGCTGCGCGGCATCGACCTGGTGCTGGAACCCGGCACGGTCACCGCGCTCGTCGGCCCGTCGGGGAGCGGCAAGTCCACCCTGGTGCAACTGCTGCCGCGGTTCTTCGACCCCACCGACGGCACGGTCCGGCTCGGTGGCGTCGATCTGCGCCGGCTGGGCGGCCGGGAGCTGTACCGGCACGTCTCCTTCGTGTTCCAGGACGTCCGGCTGCTGCGTGCCTCGGTCGCGGAGAACATCGCGCTGGCGGTGCCGGACGCGGACCGGGAGGAGGTGGTGCGTGCCGCCCGGCTGGCCGGCATCCACGACCGCGTCACCGAACTCCCGCACGGCTACGAGACGGTCCTGGGCGAGGAGGCCCGGCTGTCGGGCGGTGAGGCGCAGCGGGTCGCGCTCGCCCGCGCGCTGCTGTCCGAGGCTCCCGTCCTGGTGCTCGACGAGGCGACGTCCTTCGCCGACCCGCACACCGAACGGGCGGTGCGCCGGGCCCTGGAGACGCTGCGCGGGGACCGGACGGTCCTGGTCATCGCCCACCGCCCGGAGACCATCGCCGGCGCCGACACCGTCGCGGTGCTGGAGGACGGGGTGATCGTCGAACAGGGCCGGCCCGCCGACCTGCTCGACGCCGGTGGCAGGCTCGCCGGTCTGTGGCACTCCCGGCACACCGCGGACCCCTCGGGGGAAGGTGAGCGGCGGTGCTGACGCAAGGTCAGGTCCGCCCGGTGGGCCGCGCCTCCGGGCCGGCGCGGGGCATGGCGACGCCGCGGGCGGGACGGGGCGCCGGACGCCTCCGGCGCAGCGGCGCGGCCGGCTCCCCGGGAACGGTCCGTCCGCGGCCCGCCCGGCTCCGCCCCGCCGGCCGGGGCGCACCGGGAACGGGACGCCGGTGGCCGGCCGCCCGCGGAGGGGCGCTCGCCGCCGCCCCGTACGACCAGATCTTCGTGCGCCGGCCCCAGGGCGCACGGCAAGGAGACGACCCACGATGATCCGCGTACTGCTGTCCGTACTGGGCCACCGGTACTCCCGCCCGCTGCGCCGCACCCTCGCACTGATGACGGCGGCCGCGGTCGTCGAGGGCCTGTCCTACGCGCTGCTGGTGCCCGTGCTGCGGGAACTGCTCGGCGACACGCCCGAGGACGCCTGGCCGTGGCTGGGCGCGTTCGGGGCCGCGGTGGCGGCCTTCGCCGTGCTGCGGTACCTCGGCGACCTGTCGGGATTCCGCGTCGGGACCGCGCTGCTGCGCGGGGTGTACCACCGCCTGGGGGACCATCTGGCCCGGCTGCCGATCGGCTGGTTCGGCCCCGCCCGAGTCGGCGAGGTGTCCGCGCTGGCCGGTCAGGGGGTGCTCCAGGCGATGAGTGTGATCGCGCACCTGCTGGCACCGTTCGTCTCCGCAGCCGTGACGCCGCTGACGATCGTCGCCGTGATCCTCGCCTGTGACTGGCGGCTGGGGCTGGTCGCGCTGGCCGCGGTCCCCCTGGTGGCGGTGATCCAGGTGCTGACCGCGCGGGCGACGGCCGCCGAGGACGCCGAGCGCGCCGCACGTGACCGCGAGGCCACCGGCCGGGTCGTCGAATACCTGCGGGCCCAGCCGGTGCTGCGCGCCGGCGGCCGGACCACCGAGCGTTTCGGGCTGCTGGACGACGCCCTGCGGCAGGTCCGGCGCGCCGCGCGCCGCTCCACGCTGTCCACGCTGCCCGGTGCGCTGGGGCTGACGCTGACCGTGCAGGCGGTGTTCACCGCCGTGCTGGCGCTGGGCGCGTACCTGGCCCTCGACGGTGACGTCGGGGCCGCGGAGCTGCTGACGGTCCTGGTGCTGGCCGCCCGGTGCGCGGACCCGCTGCTGTCGCTGGCGGAGCTGGGCGGCAAGCTGCGCGGCGCACGGGGTGAACTGGCCCGGCTGGACGCGGTGCTGCGCACCGAGCCGCTGCCCCAGGCGGCCCGCCCGGTACGGCCCGCCGGCCACGGCGTGGAGTTCGCGTCGGTCACCTTCCGCCGCGGCGGGCGCACCGTGTTCGACGGCCTCTCGCTGTCCGTTCCGCAGGGGCAGCGGCTCGCCGTGGTCGGGCCGTCGGGTGCGGGCAAGACCACCCTGCTGCACCTGCTCGCCCGGTTCCACGACGTGGACGGGGGCGCGGTCCGGGTCGGCGGGGCGGACGTCCGCGAGATCGGCACGCCGGAGCTGATGGCGCACTTCGCCATCGTCTTCCAGGACGTGTACCTCTTCGACGGCACCATCGAGGAGAACGTGCGCCTGGGCCGTCCCGGTGCGACCGGCGCCGAGGTGCGGGCGGCCGCGGCCGCGGCCCGCCTGGACGAGGTGGTCGAGCGGCTGCCCGAGGGGTGGGCGACGCGCGTCGGCGAGGGCGGAGCGCGTCTGTCGGGTGGCGAGCGCCAGCGGGTCTCGATCGCCCGCGCCCTGCTGAAGGACGCGCCGATCGTGCTGCTGGACGAGGTCACCTCCGCGCTGGACCCGGTGGGTGAGGCGGCCGTGCACGCCGGTGTCGAGCGTCTGATGGCGGGGCGGACGGTGGTGATGGTGGCGCACCGGATGCGCACCGTCCAGCACGCCGACCGCATCGTCTTCCTCGACTCCGGCCGTGTCGTCGAGGACGGCACCCACCAGGAACTGCTGCGCCGGGGCGGCCGCTACGCCGACTTCTGGGACCTGTCCCTGGCTCCCTCGGCCGACGGGTGAGCACCGGCGGGCCGGCGGACGGTCCCGCCGGCCCGGCGGGTACGGGGGGCGACGGGGGCGGGGGGCGGGGGGCGACGGAGGCGGGGGGCCCGGTGGACGGGCCCCGGCACAGCGGCGGATGGCTGCGGGGGCGACGGGTGCGGGTGCGGGGGCGGGGCGGCGGGGGCCCGGTGGACGGGCCCCGGCCCACCGGTGGACGGGCCCCGGCCCACCGGCGGACGGGCCCCGGCGCACCGGTGGGGCGTTCCGCCGCGTTCGGGTGGGTGCGGGAGCGGGTCCGGTCGTCGGGGGTTCCGTTCCCGCCACCGCCCCTCCTGCCGGTGCGGTGCGACGGCGGCGGCGTGCTCGTCAGCTGTCCAGCCACCGGTCGATCTCGGCGTGGATGCGGGTCTTCAGCTCGTCCGGCGCGAAGCCGGCCTCGACCGAGGCCCGGGCCAGGCCGGCCAGCTCGGCGTCGTCGAAGCCGTGGATCTCCCGGGCGCGCCGGTACTCCGCGGCCAGGTCGGTCTCCCCGTCGGTGTTCAGGGTGACCACCAGACCGGCTTCGACCAGGCGCCGCAGCGGGTGTTCGGCCGGCGAGGGCACCAGCCCGAGCAGCACGTTGGAGAACGGGCAGACCTCCAGCGGCACCCGGCGCCGGCGCAGTTCGGCGACCAGATCCGGGTCGTCCAGCACCCGGATGCCGTGGCCGATCCGCTCCGCGTGCCCGACCGTCAGCACTTCCCGGATGCTCGCCGGCCCGGCCGTCTCCCCCGCGTGGTGCACCAGGTGGAGCCCCGCCTCGCGGGCGGCCTGGAGCACCTCGGCGAAGGGGGCGGCCGGGTAGGCCTCGTCCCCCGCCAGGCCGAGGGCGACCACCTGCGGGTACCGGTCGGCGAGGCGGAGGCTGTGCCACAGCCGTTCGACGGAGCGCCGGCGGGAGTGGTCGAGGATCACCCGGGTCCGGATGCCGTACCGCTCGGCTCCGGCGGCCAGGCCCTCCAGCACCGCTTCCAGCGGCATCAACGGATCGCCCAGGCGCTCGCCGTGGGACGCCGCGGTGAAGGTGACCTCCGCGTAGCGGACGCCCTGGGCCGCTTCGTCCTGGCAGAACTCCTCGGCGATCCGGCGGAAGTGTCCGGGCTCGCGGAGCAGCCCGCGTACCCGGGCCCGCTGGTCGGCGAACTCCCGGAAACTGGTGAACGGCCGGTCCTGGACCGGTGGCTCACCGCCCAGCTCCCGGATCGTGGCGGGGCGGACCGTACTCTCCAGGTGGGTGTGGAGATGGGCCTTGGGCAGCAGGCGGAGGTCTCTCACGGCGTCACTTTCCGGTCTGTTCCAGGGGCGGGGACGGGCCGGCCGGGCCGGCGGCCCTCCCCCGGTGACTGGGGGTGGGCCGCCGGTGGCCGGCACGGGGAGCCGGCGTGGTCCCGGAGGCGTCCCGCAGGGCGGCGGCGCCCGTGTACCGCGCGGGCACGCCGGGCATGTCACCGCCTGCCGTCGCACGTCCGGTGCTCCGGGGTGCCGGACCTGTGCAGTCTTCCTGATCTTCGTGGCCCGCGGCAGGGGGGACTCACGCCAGATGATCCCAGGACCGGGCCGGCGCCGACGGACCGGGGTGGGGCCCGCCGCGGCCGTGACCGCGGTCGCCGCGGGGCCGGGCGGGCCGGGACGGGCCGGGGGATCGTCCGCCCGCCGCGGTACCGGCCCCGGCCGGTACGGCTACGAGGGTGCGGCCACGGCGGTGCGGCCGGCGGGTTGCGGTGACCGCGGCGTGGGCGTCGCGGCCTCCCGGGCGGTAGCCTGCGCGGCATGACGCTCGATGATCTCCCGGTGGCGGAGTTCGCCTTCCCCGGGCCGCTGCGGGACCGGTTGGTCGCCGCGATCCTGTCCGGGGCCAAGACCGCCACCTCCGCGCTGGTACTGGGATACGAGCGTGCGGGTGAGCCGTTTCCCGAGGTCGGTCAACGGCAGGCCGTGGTCGATTCCGACGGGCGGCGGGTCGCGGTGATCGAGATGACCGAGGTCCGGGTGGTCCGGCTCGGCGACGTCGACCTGCGGCACGCCCTCGACGAGGGGGAGGGCGACACGTCGGTGGCCGAGTGGCGGGCCGGGCACGAGACCTTCTGGCACAGCCCCGAGCTGCGCGCGGAGTTGGGCGACCCCGATTTCACCGTCGATGACGACACCCTGGTGCTGGCCCAGCGGTTCCGGCTGGTGGACACGGTCTGAGACCTGCGGGCCGGCGGCGGCCGCACCGCCGGCGGCTGCCCGGGGCAGGCGTGTCGCCGGCGCCCGCGGGTCGGGGCCAGGACGGCCGCCGGGCACAGCTCCGGCACCATCGCGGCGAACGGCCGGGCGGCCGCCGGCCGGCCGCCGCGGCCGGGGAGCCGGCGCGGGGAGCTGGCACGCGGAGCCGGCGCCGATGGCAGGGGCGCCCGTCCCGAGGTGGATGATGGAGAGGACGCCGGGGAGCACGTCCGTGACCCGGACCTCCGGGGCGGCCCGGGCCGGTCGACCTCGGCGACGCCTCCGTGGCAGGGTCCCTGGCCGGCCTCGGAGGACGGCGAGCCCTTGGCCCGCCTCGGGCGGTCACCGTCACACGCCCGCACCGGCGCGCGACTCAATTCCCCTTCTCCGTCCGCCCCGTGGCATCGGGACGCCGCGGCGCAGCGGGGTCCGGCAGCGCGGTGCCCGGCTCCGCCACCACCGGCGGTAGTGGCCGGCGGCGACCGGTTCCCCGTGGCTGCCGTGGCCGGTGAGCCGGCGCCCGGCACCGGTCCGGGCGGCGGCCCGGGTGCCGGTCCGTGGCCGGGGGCCGGTGCCGGTCCCGCCGAGGGACGAGTCGCCGGGCCGGAGCGGGCGGACTGGCGCAGGCCGCCACGCCCCGGCACAGCGGGCGAGCACCCCCGGCCGCATGTTCCGCCGGGCCCCACATCCCCTCGGCCCGTCGGTCCGCACGTCCCGCCGGGGCGGGCGGCCGTGGGCCCGCTCAGCCCAGGCTCGGCGCCGTCCAGTCGGCGTGGCGCAGGATGGCCCGGATGGTGACGCGGGACGGGGCCAGCCGCATGGCCGTGTTGCGTGCGGCGACCGCCACGGGGTGGGCGAGCTGCTGTCCCATCCGGCCGGCCTGGCGCGCCGCGCGGGCGACCGACTGGCTGCGCGGGCGGCGTTCGGCGTCGTAGCGGGTGAGGGCGGACGCGACGGTGGGTTCACCGGCGAGCGCAGCGGCCAGGGTCGCGGCGTCCTCCAGTGCCTGGCAGGCGCCCTGGCCCAGGTTCGGCGTCATGGCGTGGGCGGCGTCACCAAGCAGCGCGACCCGGCCGGCGACGAACGCGGGCAGCGGGGTCACCAGTTCGTGGATGTCGTGGTGGAGGACGGCCTCGGGCCGGGTCGCGTCCAGCAGCGCGGGGATCGGATCGTGCCAGCCGCCGAAGCGGCGCCGCATCACGGCCAGGGCGTCCGGATACCGTACGCCGGGCGGCGAGTTGAGCACCGCGTGCCACTCGGCCCGGCCGTCGGTGAAGGCGATGTGGCCGAACTCCGCGCCTCTGCCCCAGGTCAGTTCGAAGTCGGTGCGCAGGTCCACCGGACGCTCGGTGATGGCGCGCAGTACCGTCGAACCGCTGTAGGCGGGGCCGGGGTGCCCGGGGAACAGCTGGGTGCGCAGCCGGCTGCGCACGCCGTCGGCCGCCACGACGAGATCCGCTTCCAGCACCTCCCCGCCGACCCGCACCCGCGCCTTCCCGGGGCCGGTGTCCTCGACCGCCTCCGCCTCGGCTCCGACCAGCAGGGATGTCGGAGGCAGGACGTCGCGCAGCAGGCCGTGCAGTACGGCTCGCGGAATTCCGACGATGGGTGAGCCCAGTTCGCGTTCGAGCGCGGCTCCGTCCATGGCGGCCAGCCGGCCGCCGTCCGGGGTGCGGGTGCCGCCGGTGTACTGCGGGCGCGCCGCCGCCCGCACCCCCGCGCCCACGCCGAGGGCGTCGAGCGCGCGCAGGCCGTTGGCGTGCAGGGAGATGCCCGCGCCGCCGTCGGCCAGGGAGGCGGCCCGTTCGACGACCTTCACCTCCCAGCCGATGCGCCGCAGGCCGATCGCGGCGGCCAGTCCGCCGATGCCACCGCCGACGACTATCGCGTCGTGACCCATACCGGTCCTCCTCCACGTTCCGTGCCATCCGTTTCTACAGATGTAGAAGGAGCGTACTCCCGGCCTCTACAGGTGTAGAAAGGGAGGGTGCCCACCGACCGACGCACCCTGCTCGCCGACGCGGCCGTCACCGTGCTCGCCGAGGCGGGGATACGAGGACTCACCCACCGCGCCGTGGACCGGGCGGCGAACCTGCCGCCCGGTACCACGTCGGCCTACTTCCGCACCCGGCAGGCGCTGCTGACCGCGCTGGTCCGGCATCTGGTCGCGCTGGACCAGGCGGAGCTGGCGGAGGCCGCGGCCCGGGCGCCGGCGCCGCGGGACGCCGGTGAACTGGCGGCGGAGATCGCCGGGCTCGCCGCGCGGCGCCTGACCGGGGACGGCCGGCGCCGCTCCCTCGCCCGCTACGCGTGCGCGATCGAGAGCGTGCACCATCCGGAGTTGCGGGAGATCCTCGTGCCGCGCGAGAACCGGGCCCGGCGGACCGTGTGCGACTTCCTCGCCGCGCACGGCGCCGTGGACCCCGAGGAGCGGACGGTGACCCTGCTGACCTGTGTCGACGGCCTGGTCTTCGACCGTTTGGTGAACGGTGGGAGCGTGTGCGTCGAAGAGGTCCGGCGACTGGTGGTGGCGGCGCTGCGCTGAGCCGGGTCCCGGCTGCGGTGGGGCCGCCCACACCGGGAGCCGGCCGGATCCCCCGCGCCGGGCGCCGGCCGGATCCGCCGCGCCGCCGGGGCGGGCCGCTGTCCCGTCATCCCCCGCAGGTCCCGGGAGCCCTACGGCGCCGCCGCGTTCCGGCGGACGGGTGCTGCCGCCCCCGCGCGGTCCGGCTCTCCGTCGGCCTCCGCCACGCCGAGGTCGGCGGGACTCCGGTAGGCGAACCGGGGCACGAAGAACTGGGTGATGGGGCCGACCGCGAGCGCGTACAGCACGGTGCCCGCGCCCACGCCGCCGCCGAGGAGCCAGCCCCCGGCGAGCACGGTGATCTCGATCACGGTGCGGACCAGGCGCAGGGAGCGCCCGGTCACGGCGGCCGCACCGGTCATCAGCCCGTCCCGGGGCCCGGGCCCGTAGCGCGCGCCGACGTAGACGGCGACGGAGAGTCCGTTGAGGAGGACGCCGGCGGCCAGCAGGCCGGCCCGGGCCGGGAGGCCGAGGTGCTGGGGGACGAGCCGCAGGCCGAGGTCCGCGGAGCACGCCAGGACGGCGACGTTGGCGAAGGTGCCGAACGTCGGTCGCTGCCGGAGGGGGATCCACAGCAGCAGCACCAGCACGCCGACGACGGCGCTGACCGTGCCGAAACTCATGGAGGTGTGGTGCCCCACCCCCTCGTACAGCACGCTCCAGGGGTTGACCCCCAGTGCGGCCCGGACCATCAGCGCGAGGCTGAATCCGTACAGCGCGAGCCCGAGGCACAGCCGCGGGAGCCGGCGGAGGGGCCGCTCGGCGAGCGGGACGTAGGTCAGGGGCGGTGACGGCGGACGCGCCCCGCGTCCGGGCGGGACCGCGGCGGCGGCTGCCGCGGCGGCGGCTGCCGCGGCGGTGGTGCGCGGATGGCCGGTGTCGCGGGCGGGGCCGGTACGAAGGGACGGGGCGCTGCGGGCGGGGCCGCTGCCGGACCTCGGCGGCGCCGGCGCGGGGGCCGGGACCCGGCGGGCACCGGCCCCGGGCGCGGTCCGGCCGGGGTCCGGCGGTGTGCGGACGGCGGCGGGTTCCGCGCGACGGTGCCGGCCCCCGGGCTGCTGCCCGGGCTCGTGCCCGTCGTGGCCGCCGGGCCGGTTCCCCGACCCGTGCCCATGGTGCTGCCCGGACTCGTGCCCGTGCTGCTGCCCGGGCTCGTGCCCGTCGTGGCCGCCGGGCCGGTTCCCGGGCCCGCCGCCGTGATGGCGGTTCCCGTGCCGGCGGGGCCGCGTGCCGTCCGCCCGCCGTCCGTCGTCCCCGTCGGCCGCGGTGTGCTGGTGTGTCGGTGCCATGGGCGAGGAGTCTGTACAGTGATCGGCTTCCCCAGCATGGCCAATTCCGGGAGAGTGGTATGGCCGACTCGTCCCCGTCCCGCCCGGCGGAGACACCGGACCGTTCGCCACGGACCCTGGGCAGCCGGCAGCTCGCCGCCCTGCTGCCGGACCCGGCGGAGGTGAGGCCGGCCTACCGTCACCTGGCGCGGGCCATCAGCGCGCTGATCACGGACGGCCGGATCGCCCTGCACGTCCGGCTGCCGGCCGAGCGGGAGCTGGCCACCGCGCTGGGCACCAGCCGGCCCACCGTCACCGCCGCCTACGATCTGCTCCGCGAGAGCGGGTACGCCCACAGCCGCCGGGGCTCGGGCACCTGGACGGCGCTGCCCGAGGGCACCGCCCCCAGCGGCGTCACCCGGGTCCTCGCTCCCCCGGACACCGCGATCGACCTGGCGCGGGCCGCCCCGGGCCTGCCGGAACACGTGCTGCGGGAGGCCCTTCTGCGGGCCGCGCCCGAGCTGGCCGCGCACGCGCACACCCCCGGCTACCACCCTTACGGCCTGCCGGCGCTCCGCGCCGCCGTCGCCGAGCGGTTCACCCGGCGGGGGCTGGCCACCGTGCCCGAGCAGGTCCTGGTGACCTCCGGCGCCCAGCACGCCCTCACCCTCGTCCTGGGGCTGCTGTCCCGGCCCGGCGACCGGGTCATGGTCGAGAGCCCGTCCTACCCGAACGCCCTGGAGGCGCTGCGCCGCGCCGGGCTCCGCCCGGTGTCCGTCCCGGTGACCGATGAGGGCTGGGACATCGAGATCACCGCGTCGACGCTGCGTCAGGTGGTGCCCCGGCTGGCGTATCTGATCCCCGACTTCCACAATCCCACCGGTGCCCTGATGCCCGCGGAGGGGCGGGTACGGGTCCTGGAGGCCGCCCGCCGCTCGGGCACCTGGCTGGTCATCGACGAGACGCTCGCCGGCCTGGCCCTCGACGTCCCGGCCCCGCAGCCCTTCGCCTGCCACGCCGGGCCCGGTGGGGCCGGCCGGGTCATCACCATCGGTTCGATGAGCAAGAGCTACTGGGCGGGCCTGCGCGTGGGCTGGCTGCGTGCGCCGGCGCGGCTGGTCACCGAGCTCGCCGGCCAGCGGATCGCCACCGACCTGGGAGGATCGGTCCTGGACCAGTTGCTGGCCCTCACCCTGCTGGACCGGGCGGCGGAGGTGCTGCCGCCCCGCATGGAGCAGCTGCGCGTACAGCGTGCGGCGCTGACCGCCGCCCTGACCGAGCACCTCCCGCGCTGGTCCTGGCGGGTGCCGCCCGGGGGCCTGTCGCTGTGGGCCGATCTGGGCGCGCCCGTCGCCCCGGAACTGGCCGAACGGGCGCTGGACCACGGCGTACGGATCGAGAGCGGCGCGTGCTTCGCGGCCGACCCGGGCCTGTTCGACCGGCGACTCCGCATCCCCTACACCGCTCCCCCAACCACCCTGCGCGAGGCCGTACGCCGCCTGGCCGCCGCGCTCGCCGACGGCCGTGCCCCCGCGCCGGCCACCCGGCGACCGCGCTGGATGGCCTGACTGCCGCACCGGCCCCGCCCCCGTGCCGGTCCCTGTCCTCCGCACCGGCCCCGCCCTCCGCGCCGGCCCGGTCCGGCGGGCGGCCGGCGCGGAGGACGGGACCACGGGGCGCGGTGGTCCCGGCCCGGCGGGCCGGGAGCCTCGGGCGGCGCACGGGCGGTGGCGTGGCCGGAGGTTCGCCGGTGGCGGTGCGCCGCGGGTCCGGCCGCACCCGAACCCCGGTCCCCGGCGGTCCACCGGGGCACGTCCCGGGCTGGGACGGGACCCGACCGTACCTCCACGGGGGCGCATCCATCGGGGTGATGTTCGGGCCGGACGTCTTCCCCCGGGGCCGCGCGGGCCCGGACGCTCGGGGCATCCGACCAGAGGGGGTCCTCATGACCGGCACCGTGCACCACCTCATCCGCGCCGGACGGCCCTGGGCGGTGGCGGCCCTGCTGCTGCCCGCCCTGGTGGCCACCGCGCCGGCGTCCGCGGAGGGGCCGCGGCCGACCGAGCCGTCCGCGGCCGCCATGAACTGTTTCGTCAACGGCGTGCGCCAGCCGGGGCCGGAGATCACCGGCACCGGGGGCGACGACGACATCGCCTGCGACGTGCTGGACCCCGGTGACGTGATCCACGGGCTGGGGGGCAACGACACCATCCAGGTCACCGACAACAACCACGGCGTGGTCAACGGCGAAGGCGGCGCGGACACCCTCTTCCTGCCCACCAACAGGGGGCTGGTGCAGGGCGGGGCCGGCGACGACCGCATCGACGTCAGGACCAACACCGGCCCGGACGGCGGCGCCCAGGGCCACATCCGGGGCGGTGACGGCGACGACACCATCACCGTGCTGCAGAACGCCGGACTGGTCGAGGGGAACGCCGGCTTCGACACCTGCTCGGTGACCACGGGCAACCTCCCGCTGTGTGAGGCGTAGCGAGCCCGCCACGGCGCCGACGGCCGCCGCCGGTCCGCAGGCGCCCGGCCCTACCGGCGGGACCCCGGGGCCCGGGGCCGGAACCCGCGCCGGTCTCCGTCACCGGCCGCCCGGGACGGCGGGGCGGGACGCCCCGGGGTCCCGGGCCGCCGGTCCCGTCCGCACGGTCCCGCCCGGGGTGGCGGGGCGCGTCCGCGCCGGACGGCGAGCCGGCCGCGCGCGGGCGGGACCGTGCCGGGGGTGGCCGGCGGGATCCTCGGGAACATAGGTTGATCACCGCCGTCACCTGGGCGTTCGGCGCCCGGCGGCGGCCGGGGAAGAAATTTCGAGGAAAGTCGCCGTGGGATGTCGAGGATCCGCGTCCCGCTCCGACTGAAGGGTGACAGCACGCCGTCGGGGCGTGCCGGACGGGGAGGACCCGAAGATGAAGTACGTCGCGATGATCTACGGCAACCAGGCCAAGTGGGACTCCTTCCCCGCCGAGGCGTGGCCGGAGGCGATCGCCCGGCAGGAGGCGTTCAACACCCGGTACCGGGAGAGCGGCGAACTGCTGGGCGCCTACGGTCTGGCGGACGCCGCCGCCGCCCGGCTGGTGCGGCGCGAGGACGGCGTCCCGGTCGTCACCGACGGGCCGTACCTGGAGACCAAGGAGTACATCGCCAGCTTCTACCTGCTGGAGTGCGAGAGCCTGGAGCGGGCGCAGCAGATCGCCGCGGACATGCCGTTCGCCGATGTGGAGCCGGTCGAGCTGTGGCCGGTGCTGCACGAGTCCTCGACGGACCTGTGAGCACCGGGCACCACGATGCCGGGGACCTGCTGCGCGAGCTGGCGCCGCAGGTCCTCGGCGCGCTCGTCCGCCGGTACGGCGTGTTCGACGCGTGCGAGGACGCGGTCCAGGAGGCGCTGCTGGCCGCCACGGTGCAGTGGCGCGAGACGGGACCGCCGGCCAGTCCGCGCGGCTGGCTGGTGGCCGTCGCCTCCCGCAAGCTGATCGACCAGATCCGCAGCGAGACGGCGCGCCGCCGCCGGGAGGACGCCCTGGCCCTGGCCACGCCGCAGTCCGCGCTGCTGGCTCCGGCCGCCGACGCGGTGTCCGCCACGGATCACGACGACTCCCTGGCCCTGCTGTTCCTGTGCTGCCATCCCGCGCTGTCCGCGCCGAGCCGGATCGCGCTGACCCTGCGCGCGGTGGGCGGCCTGACCACCGCGCAGATCGCGGCCGCCTTCCTGGTGCCCGAGGCCACGATGGCGCAGCGCATCAGCCGGGCCAAACAGACCGTCAGGACCGCCGGCACCCTTCCGGCGCCGCCGGAGGGACCGGAGTACGCCGCGCGGCTGGCCGAGGTCCGGCACGTGCTGTACCTGATTTTCAACGAGGGGTACACCGCCACCGGCGGCACCGAGCTGATGGCGCCGGAGCTGGCCACCGAGGCGATCCGGCTCACCCGGCTGCTGCGTCGCCTGGTGCCCGGGGACACCGAGACCGCGGGACTGCTCGCCCTGATGCTGCTGACCGACGCCCGGCGGCCGGCCCGCACCGACCCCCACGGCGAGCTGGTGCCCCTGGCGGAACAGGACCGCGGCCGGTGGGACCGCCGGCTCATCGCCGAAGGCGTGGAGTTGCTCGGCGCCACCCTGCCCCGCGGGCAGGTCGGGCCGTACCAGCTGCAGGCGGCCATCGCCGCCGTGCACGACGAGGCCGAGCACCCCGACGCCACCGACTGGCCGCAGATCCTGGCACTGTACGACCTGCTGGAACGGTGCGGGCCGAACCCGGTGGTCGCGCTCAACCGCGTCGTCGCGGTCGCCATGGTGCACGGGCCGGCCGCCGGTCTGGAACTGCTGGCGGAGGCGGCGGACGACAAGCGCCTGGCGGGCCACCACCGGCTGCACGCCGTCCGCGGCCACCTGCTGGAGATGCTGGGCGAGCGTGAGGCCGCCGCGCGCGCCTACCGGGAGGCCGCCCGCCGCGCCACCGCCGTCCCCGAACGTCGCCACCTCACCCGGCGCGCCGACCACCTCGGCGCGGCTTGGCACCCGTCGCCGGCCCCCACCGGCGCGGGCGGCGGACCGGTCTGACGCCGCGACGGGCCGGCCCCACCGTCCCCCGCCGACCTCCCCGCCCGTCGCCGGCCGGCCCTCCCCGGCCGGCGACGGGCGGTCGGTGTTCCCCCGGCCGGCACCCGCCCACCGGTCGGCTCCCCGTTCCCGGCCGAAGATCGATTGTCAGTGGTGGGTGGAAGGATCGAAGCATCCAGTCGGAAAGAGGGGAGCGGCCCATGTCCGGAAACCAGAACTACATCAATCACGTTGCTCTTGTTTTGGACGCGAGTTCGTCCATGTCACACCTGAGCCGCAAGGTCGTGGAAGTCGCCGATCAGCAGATCGCCTATCTGGCCCGCCGGTCCGAGGAACTGGACCAGGAAACCCGCGTCACGGTGTACGTCTTCTCCGACAAGGTGCAGTGCGTCATCTACGACAAGGACGTGCTGCGGATGCCGTCCCTGAAGCAGCTGTACCGGGTGGGTGGGATGACGGCGCTGCTGGCGGCCACGCTGAAGTCGCAGCGCGAGCTGGCGCAGACCGCGCAACTCTACGGTGACCACAGCTTCCTGACCTTCGTGCTGACCGACGGCCAGGAGAACGCCAGCCACCGCTGCCCGGACGCCCCCAGCACCAATCAGCGCGAACTGGTCCGGGCGGTGGCCGAGTTGATCCGCACCCAGGAGGACAACTGGACGCTGGCGGTCCTCGTCCCGGACCAGATGGGCAAGCGCGAGGCCATGCAGTGCGGCTTCCCGAAGGACAACATCGCCATCTGGGACGCCACCAGCACGCAGGGCCTGGAGGAGGCCGGACAGGTCATCCGGCAGGCGACCGAGAACTTCATGGTGGGCCGCGCCCGGGGCATCCGGGGATCGCGGGCGGTGTTCTCCACGGGCGCGGAGGCGGTCAACAAGGACACCATCAAGGCGGCCGGTCTCACCCCGGTGGATCCCTCGCGCTACCGGCTGATCCCGGTGGGCCGGGAGGCGGGAATCCGGGAATGGGTCCAGGAATGCGGGCACACATTCCGTACCGGTTGCGCCTTCTACCAGCTCAGCAAGTCGGAGAAAGTCCAGGCGCGAAAGCAGATCGCGGTACTGGAGAAGAAGACGGACCGGGTGTACATGGGCCCGGAGGCGCGGGCGCTGCTCGGACTTCCGGACATGGAGGTCCGCGTCAAGCCGGACCACAACGACGAATTCACGATATTCGTGCAGAGCACCAGCGTGAACCGGAAGCTGGTGCCGAATACGCGGCTGCTCCTCATGAACTGACGCCGGCAGGCGCCGCACGCCCACGCCCGCCGGCCCGGCCGGCGGGGGCACCCGGGAGCGCGCCCCGGGGCGACCGGCCGGGGCGCCGGGCGGCGAAGACCCGGCGGGGTCACGAGCTCCCGGGCAGGCGACCCGGCCGCGGGCGAGGTGCCCCGGGGCTCCTCCGGGTACCGGCGCGGCGTTCGGGACACCGACCGCGACGAGCGCCACGGGCGGACGTCGGCCGGCCCGCATGCCGGTGCCGTCCATGCGCCGGCGAAAACTGTTGATCATCCCTCGGGGCCGTGGCGTAGTTTGTCGGCCGTGACCACCGTGCCGTCGCCCCCGAGGGCGCTTCCGGAGCTGCCGACCCGCATGCCGGGTCTGGTCCTCCGGGAGCTGACATGTGAGGACGCGGACGCGTATTACGCGCTGCTGGACGGCAACCGGGAGCACCTGAGCCGCTTCGGTGACCACCGGGAGGAGAGCGAGGCCACCGCCGCCTGGGTCCACCAGCACCTGGCCCGGGACCCGGGGCCGGATCTGCGGCTGGGCATCCGGCTGCACGGGCGGCTGATCGGCCGCATCGACCTGGTCGCCGTCAACCCGCCGCGCTACGGCACGGGCTACTGGCTCGGTGCGTCCCATGTCGGCGCCGGGTACGCCACCGCCGCGTGCACGGCTCTGTACGAGTACGCGGCGCGTGAACTGGGGGCCACCGACATCTTCGCCGGGGTCACCCACGGCAACGACCGGAGCGTCGCCCTGCTCACGCGACTGGGCTTCACCCCGGTCGCCGAATTCGCCACCTACACCCGTTTCCGGCTGCGGCTGGTCACCGGCCCGCCCGGGGCCGGCCCGGGGCCCGCCCGGCGCGGCCCCGGGGAGGAGTCGGCGTAGGGCCGCCGCGGAGGAGGTCCGGGCGGCTCCTGGCCGCCCGGGGCGGTGACCGCTCCGGCGGCCCGTGGTCACCCGGAGCCGGTGACGGGCGCCGCCGGCGCCCGCGGGTCCGGGTGTGCCGGGTGTGTCCGTGCCCTGGCGCCCGCCCGCTCCCCGGGGGCGGGCGCGTCCGGCGGGAGGGGTGCGCGGCGGGCGGCCGCCCGGCAGACACCGGCCGTCCAGCCTTCACGACGGCGGACTGCCGCATCCGCTCGACCACCGGGTCCCCGGCCCGGCGCGGGCCGTCCGGTCCCGCCGGGCCGGGGACCCGGTGGTGCCGGGAGGGTGCGGGTCAGTGGCCCGACAGTTCGCCGGTGAGTCTGCCGTGGAGGCGGGCGCTGGGATCGTTCAGGCCGGTGATCTCGACGGTCTTGCCGCGCTTGGCGTACCTGGTCTCGATCGCGTCGAGCGCGGCGACCGAGGAGGCGTCCCAGATGTGGGCGGCGGACAGGTCGATGACGACCCGGTCCGGGTCGGCGGCGTAGTCGAAGCGGCCGACGAGGTCGTTGGAGGAGGCGAAGAACAGCTCGCCGGTGACCCGGTAGACGACCGTGGTGCCGTCGGGGTCGGTGACGGCGGTGACGTCGGCGAGGTGGGCGACGCGCCGGGCGAAGACGACCATGGCGGCGACCGAGCCGGCGACGACGCCGACGGCGAGGTTGTGGGTGACGACCACGCAGACGACGGTGATCACCATGACGGCAATCTCCCCGGCGGGCATCCGCCGGAGGGTCTTCGGCGCGATGGAGTGCCAGTCGAAGGCCGCGACCGACACCATGATCATGACGGCGACGAGGGCGGCCATCGGGATGTCCGAGACGACCGGGCCGAAGACGATGCACAGCACCAGCAGGAACGCGCCGGCGAGGAAGGTCGAGAGGCGGGTCCGGGCGCCCGAGACCTTCACGTTGATCATCGTCTGGCCGATCACGGCGCAGCCGCCCATGCCGCCGAGGAGGCCGGTGACGATGTTCGCGATGCCCTGGCCCACGGACTCCCGGGTCTTGCTGGAGCGGGTGTCGGTGATGTCGTCGATGAGCTTGGCCGTCAGCAGCGACTCCATCAGGCCGACCAGCGCCATGGCGAAGGCGTACGGGGCCACCGTCGTCAGCGTGTCGAGGGTGAACGGCACGTCCGGCAGCCCCGGCACCGGCAGCGCGGACGGCAGCTCGCCCTTGTCCCCCACGGTGGGCACCGCGATACCGGCCGCCACCGTGATGACGGTGAGGATGACGATCGAGACGAGCGGGGCCGGGACGGCGGTGGTGATCTTCGGGAAGAACACCAGCAGGACCAGACCGCCGGCGATCAGCGGGTAGACGGCCCAGGGGACGTCGCGCATCTCGGGGACCTGGGCCATGAAGACCAGGATGGCCAGCGCGTTGACGAAGCCGACCATGACCGAGCGGGGGATGAACCGCATCAGTCTGGCCACCCCCAGGACGGCCAGGACGATCTGGAAGACGCCGGCGAGGAGGACCGCGGCGATGAGGTGACCGAGGCCGTGCTCGCGGTTGAGCGGGGCGATGACGAGGGCGACCGCGCCGGTGGCGGCGGAGATCATCGCCCGCCGCCCGCCGACGACGGAGATGGTGACGGCCATCGTCACGGAGGTGAACAGCCCGACGGCCGGATCGACACCGGCGATGACCGAGAACGAGATCGCCTCGGGAATCAGCGCCAGGGCCACCACGAGGCCGGCCAGCGCCTCGGTGCGCCAGGTCTTCGGGTCGGCGATCCAGTCGGGCATCAGGCCACGCAGACGCGCGGCCGGGGACACGGTGGGAGCAGCGGATGGCAAAGGGGACGGACCTGTCGTGCTCGGGCACACCCCTGCGGCAGGCCGGGGTGTGCGGGAAGAGGCGGACGGACGGGCGGCCCCACGGAGTGTGGAGCGGGGACGTCGCGGCGGAGCCGGGCACGCGACAGCGCGTCCGGCCTCACGCCCGGCGGCGAGGTGTCACGGCGGGGAGGCGGCGGCGCCGGGCGTCATGGGCTCGCGCACGCTTCTCTCCTGCCGGAACCGGACTGTCACCGGGGGCACCGTCGGCCCCGGCGCGGCGACGAGGGAGCGCCGGGCGCGCCACCCTCACCACCAGCGACTCTACCCCAACGTTAGAGTGGGGAGCGGCGGCGCCCACCCGGGCCTCGACGCACGACGAGAAGGGTCTGAGGATCACGGGCGTGGACGGCAAGCACATGCAGATCGGCGAGGTCGCCGCGCGCACGGAGCTGTCCCTGCGCACCATCCGGCACTACGAGGAGACCGGACTGGTGGTGCCGTCCGCCCGTTCCCGGGGCGGCTTCCGTCTCTACTCCGAGGCGGATGTCGCGCGGCTCATGGTGATCCGGCGTATGAAGCCGCTGGGCTTCACCCTGGACCAGATGCGCGACCTGCTGGACGCCACCGACCGCCTCGACACCGGTACCGGCCTCGACGCCGGCGAGCGGGAAGCCCTGCTGGAACGGGTGCGGGACTACCAGCGGGCCGCCACCGAGCAGGTGGCGAAGTTGCGAATCCAGCTGGCCCGCGCCGAGGACTTCGCCGCCACCCTGGACGCCCGCCTGGAGCGGAACGCTCCGTCCGGTCACGGTTAGCCGCGGCGGGACCACCGCGAAGGCCGGTGGTGCCCCGCGACGGGACCACCGCGAAGGCCAGTGGCGCCCCGCGGCCGTACCGTCCGGCGGCCGGCGGCACCCCGCGCCCGTCCGCCGTCCGTGACGTACCGGCCCCGCCCGTCCGCAGCTCGTGACGCGCCGGTCCGGCTCCGGGCCGCCGCCGCGGTCCGTGGCACGGGCCGGCCGCAACGGTCCACGCCCGCCCGGCGCGGCGGCACGGCGTACACCGGTACCCGCCGGCGGCGGGCCGGCCCGCCGCGGCCCCGCGGGACCTGCCGCACCGGCGCCGGGCCGGGTGGACGGGCCGGTGCCGGAAGCGGGCGCCGGCCGGGGCGTACCGGCTCACGGGACCGAGGCCGGCCGCGCCCCCGCCCGCGGCGGGCCGCCGCGGCCACGGGCACCGCTGCGAGTGGCCCCGAGCCCCGGTACCTCGCGGGAGGGGGCCCTGAGCAGGACCGTCGCCTGCATCCTTCGACGGAGCGGGCCGCCCGCCGGGTTCACCGGCCGGGACGATGGCCCGCCGCGGCCCCGCGCCTACGGTCGGGAGTGAGGCGGCGGGCAGGCCGCCGCCGCGGACCCGAAGGGGCGGCCATGACAGACCGAGAGCGACCGCGGAGCACCCGGGGCCTTGCCGCGCGGGCCGGTGCCTGGAGCGCACGGCACCCGTGGGCGGCGGTGGGGGGCTGGCTGGTGTTCGTCGTCCTGGCCCTCGCCGTGGGGGCGACGAGCGGCCGGGTGGACGTGAAGGAGAGCGAGGAGGTGCCGGGCGAGAGCCGGCGGGTGTCCCGGCTCCTGGAGGGCGCCGGCCTGGAGCATCCGGCCGGTGAGGCCGTCCTGGTCCAGGCACGGAGTCCGGACGGCGCGGGCACCGGCGACCCGGAGTTCCGCGGCACGGTGGACGCGGTGGTGGACGCGGTGCGCGGCACCGGCCTGGCGTCCGGGGTGACCTCGCCCTACGCCTCCGGCGCCCTGTCCGCCGACGGACGGTCGGCGCTGGTGCGGTTCGACGTGCGCGGCGACCCCGAGCGGGCCGACGACCGGGTCGGCCCGGTGCTGGACGCCGTCGCCGAGGTCGCGGACCGGCATCCGGACCAGCGCGTGGAGCAGTTCGGGGACGCCAGCGCGGGCCGGGCGATGGACGAGGCGTACGGCGACGACCTGGCCAGGGCGGAGTTCTCCGCGCTGCCGCTGGCGTTCGGCATCCTGCTGGTGGTGTTCGGGGCGGTGGTCGCCGCCCTGCTGCCGGTGGCGCTGGCGCTGAGCGCCTTCCTGGCGACCACCGGGCTGGTGGCCGCGGTCAGCCACCTGGTGCCCATGAGTGACGTCGCGAACTCGGTGATGCTGCTGGTCGGGCTGGCCGTGGGCGTCGACTACTGCCTGTTCTACCTGCGGCGGGAGCGCGAGGAGCGGGCCGCCGGGCGGGACGCGGCCACGGCGCTGCGGATCGCGGCGGCCACCTCCGGGCACGCCGTGCTGGTCTCCGGCTTCACCGTGATCGTGGCGATGGGCGGCATGTTCCTCACCGGCGTGGCCGACTTCAAGGCGATGGGCCTGGCCACCCTGATGGTGGTGGCGGTCGCGATGACCGGCTCGGTCACCGTGCTGCCGGCCCTGCTGTCGCTGCTCGGCGACCGGGTGGAGAAGGGCCGGCTGCCGCGCCCGGGGGACCGGCTCCTCCGCGGCGGCCGGGGCCGCCGGGGGCGCGGTGGTGCGCGGAGCAGCCGGATATGGGGCGCGGTGCTCCGCCGGGTGCTGCGGCGGCCCGGGCTGTCCGTGGTGCTGGCCGGCGGCGCGCTGCTCCTGCTGGCGTTGCCCGCCGCCGGGATGCGGACCGCCGAGCTGACGCCGCGGCAGGAGCTGGGCGGTTCGGTTCCCGTCGCGGCGACGTACGAGCGGATGAACGAGGCGTTCCCCGGTGGTTCGGACCGCGCCGAGGTGGTGGTGCGGGCGGACGACATCGGTGCCGCACCGGTGCGGGCCGCCATCGCCGGGTTCGGCGACCGGGCGGTGGCGGAGGGCGCCTCCGGCGGGCCGGTGGAGGTCACGGTGCACCCGCGCCAGAACCTGGCCGTGCTGGAGGTGCCGCTGGCCGGCGGCCCGGACGAGAAGCGGAGCGAGCGGAGCCTGGAGATCCTGCGGGACGAGGTGCGGCCGGCGACGCTGGACCGGGCCGAGGGGGTGGTGGAGGCCCCGATCGGCGGCTCCACCGCCGCCTCGGTGGACTTCACCGACGCGATCGGCTCCGCCGTGCCGCCGGTCTTCGCCTTCGTCGTGGTCCTCGCGTTCCTGCTGATGCTGGTGTTCTTCCGTTCCCCGGTGATCGCCCTGACCGCGGTCGTCCTCAACCTGCTGTCGGCCGGCGCCGCGTACGGCATCCTCACCGCCGTCTTCCAGCACGGCTGGGGCGCCGGCCTGGTGGGCGCCCACGGGGTGGGCGCGGTGGTGTCCTGGCTGCCGCTGTTCCTGTTCGTCATCCTCTTCGGGCTGAGTACGGACTACCACGTGTTCGTGGTGTCCCGGATCCGGGAGGCGCGGCTGGCCGGGCGCACCACCCGCGACGCGGTCGTGCACGGCGTCGTCACCACCGCCGGTGTGGTCACCAGCGCGGCGGTCATCATGGTCGGCGTCTTCGCGGTCTTCGGCACGCTGTCGATGCAGAGCATGAAGCAGATGGGCCTCGGCCTGGCGGTGGCGGTGCTCATCGACGCCACCGTCATCCGCGGCGTGCTGCTGCCGGCGGTGATGGTGCTGCTGGGTGAGCGGAACTGGTACCTCCCCCGCCGGCTGCGCCGGCTGCCGGGTGCCGTGCCCACCGGTGGGGCCGCCCGGCCGCCCGCCGCGGCGGCACCGGCGGAGGTGCCCGCCGTCCGGCCGGAGTGACGTCCCGGCGCGGTCCCGGGCCCGTCCCGGCCGCCGGCCGCCCGTGCGGCGGCCGGGACGGGCCGGTCCGTTCTCCGGCCCCCTCGGCCCGGCCGCCCGTCCGCCCGTCCCGGGGTGCGGCCCGGAACGGCCGGGGACGGGCGGCCGGCGTATCCCGGCCCGGCGGCTGGGGTGACAGCCGCGCGCGCCGGGCGCGGCCTGCCCGGGGAACGCCGGGGGCCGGGTGCATGCTGGGCAGCGCCGGCGCGCAAGCGCCGGGCGGGGGCGGCCGGAGGAAGGAGAGGGCGATGAGGGTGACGGGCGGTACCGGCGGCGGGCGGACGGTGGCGGCGTGCCGGTCCGCGGGCGCGGGCGCCGTGCCCCGGCGGACGCGGCCGGCGGGCGGGCGCGGATGAGCGGGCCGGAGACCGGTGGGTCCCGGTTCGGCGGACTGCGCGCGATGTTCGTCAACGCGACGCTCAAACGGTCCCCCGAGACCAGCAACACCGGTGGGCTGATCGACCTCAGCAGCGGCATCATGCGCGGGCTCGGCGTGGAGGTCGAGGTGGTCCGGGCCGTCGATCACGACATCGCCACCGGCGTGTGGCCGGACATGACCGAGCACGGCTGGGCGAGCGACGCCTGGCCGCACCTGTACGAGCGGATCATGGCCGCCGACATCCTGGTGCTGTGCGGCCCGATCTGGCTGGGTGACAACAGTTCGGTGATGAAGCGGGTGATCGAGCGGCTGTACGCGTGTTCCAGCCTGCTCAACGACGCCGGGCAGTACGCCTATTACGGCCGGGTCGGCGGCTGCCTGATCACGGGCAACGAGGACGGCGTCAAGCACTGCGCGATGAACGTCCTGTACAGCCTCCAGCACCTGGGGTTCACCATCCCGCCGCAGGCCGACGCGGGGTGGATCGGTGAGGCCGGGCCCGGCCCCTCCTACCTCGACCCCGGCTCCGGCGGCCCGGAGAACGACTTCACCAACCGCAACACCACCTTCATGACGTACAACCTGCTCCACCTGGCCGCCCTGCTCAAGCGGGCCGGCGGCATCCCCGCCGAGGGCAACCTGCGCACCGAATGGGACGCCGGCTGCCGACCGCACCTGCCCAACCCCGAACACCGATGACCCGCCGGCACAGGAGGCACCACGGGTGAACGCGCACAGCTCCGGCACCGGATCCGCCTGGCCGCGCCTGCGGGTGGAGGACTGGACCGAGACCCGGGACACGCTGCACATGTGGACCCAGATCATCGGCAAGATCCGTCTGGCGCACGCGCCCATGGTGAACCACTGGTGGCAGGTCACCCTGTACGTCAGCCCGCGCGGCCTGACCACCTCGGCCATCCCGTACGGGACCCGGGCGTTCGACATCGAGTTCGACTTCATCGACCACGACCTGGTCATCCGCAGCAGTGACGGGACCGGCCGCCGGGTCTCCCTGGAGCCGAAGCCGGTGGCCCGGTTCCACCAGGAGACGATGCGCGCCTTGGCGGAGCTGGACATCGAGGCACCGATCCGGCCGCGCCCCAACGAGGTGGAGCCGGCAATCCCCTTCGCCGAGGACTTCCAGCACTGCTCCTACGACGCAGGGGCGGCGCAGCTGTTCTGGCGGCAGCTGCTCCAGGCCGACCGGGTGCTGGGCCGGTTCCGGTCGCACTTCATCGGCAAGGTCAGCCCGGTGCACTACTTCTGGGGCGCCATGGACCTGGCCTGCACCCGCTTCTCGGGGCGGCCCGCCCCCGCGCATCCCGGGGGCGCCCCGAACTGCGGCGACTGGGTGATGGTGGAGGGCTACTCCCGCGAGCTGAGCAGCTGCGGCTTCTGGCCCGGCGGGGGCGAGGAGGGCGCGTTCTACGCGTACGCCTACCCCGAACCCGAGGGCTTCGCCGACCATCCCGTCCGCCCGGCGGGGCAGGCCCGCTACAGCCAGGACCTCCGGCAGTACCTGCTGCCCTACGAGGCGGTCCGCACGGCCGGCGACCCGGACCGGATGCTGATGGAGTTCCTGCAGACCACCTACGAGGCGGCGGCGGACAACGCCCGGTGGGACCGCGGCATGCTGGAGGACGATCCCGGACGCTGGGACGACGGACGCCCCTGACCGGCGGCCGCCGGCACGTGCCCCCGGGCCCGGCCGGCACACGCCCCGGGTGACAGCCGGCCGCCGGCCGGGCCGCGGCAGCCGGCTGCCGCGCGTCGGTCGGCGGCCACCCGCCAGGTCGCGGCGGCCGGCACGGCGGGCAGCCGTTCCGCCCGCCGGGGGCCGGCCGTGCGGGGCCTGTCCTGGTGCCCTGCCAGGACGTGCGGCAGGCGAGCGCGCCGGTGGTCCGGCGGCCCGAGCGGCCGGCGGAGCAGCCCGCGCCCGGCCCGGTGCGCACTGCCGGACCGTCGGCACTCCCCTCGGACCCCACACCGGTCACGACGCGCCGGCCTCCCTGCCGACCACCGCGCTTCGACTCGGCTGTGCCGTGCGGGGCGGGCGTCAGAAGGAGACGTCGAAGTAGTCGATGTTGTTCAGTTCGACCTCCAGCCCCGCCGCGCGGCGCCCACCGTCCTTGAAGTAGACCTCCTGGAGCCCCTCGGCGACGATCTCCCGCAGCCGGCGGTCCCCGGCGCCCTGCTCGCGAGCCTCGAACAGGCGGCGGGCGTACTCCGGGGGGAGGTGGACGGTCAGCCGGCGGAAGCGGCCGTCGTCGGTGGTGCCGACCGGGGCGGTGTAGCCGAACTGGGCGCGGGTCTCCACCGTGATGCCGGTCGCGGTGGCGGCCTGCCGCCGTCGGCGTTCCCGTACCCGCGGCTGCCAGCGGGCGAGGACCGCGGCCTCGATGCGGTCCGCGATCTCCTGGGGCGGTCGGCGCCGGGCACCGCGGCGGTAGCGGTTGACCGAGTCGGCCGTGACGCCGATCTCCGCGGCGACCGCCCTGGCCGTCTTGAGCCTTCGCAGCAGGAAGTTGACGCGGGCCTGGAGCGATTTGGGCGGCTCCCGGGTGAAACCCTCGGTGTCGGCGCGGTCCAGGGCGTCGTCGATGTCTCCCACGTGTCACTCCCCCTCGTCCAGTGTGGCGTCGTGTCCGTCGCCCTTGATGTGGCGGGCGGGGTTGAAGCCCTGCTCCAGCAGGTCCACCGCCCACGCCATCTCCTGCGTGCCCTCCAGTTTGGCCCCTCCCGGTCCCGGGCCGGGGCGCAGGACCCCGGGGACGGTCCGGCCGTCGGCGCCGCGCGGCAGCAGGTCCAGCGGGCCGGGACCGGCCGCCGGGTAGACGACGCAGTCGGAGAGGACGCCGAGCGGGTACCGGCCGGTGGTCCTGGCCATGTTGGCGAGCTTGCGGTGCATGTTGACCCGGGCCTTGGCGATGATCGCGGCCCGGATGTCGGGGCGCCAGGCCGGGCGGTTCAGCGCGGGCCAGGGCTCGCCGGGCCGGTAGTGGCGGCCCTGCGGGCGTTCCCGCAGCTTGCCCACCCCGCCCTTGACGGTGGACTTGATGGCGGTCAGGACCATCTCGACCATCCGGTGCCGGTTGAGCGTACGGGTCAGGGCGCTGTCGTCCATGGCCGCCAGGTCGTGGAGGTCCCGGGGGTCGGCGAGCAGCAGGCCGGTCGCCCGGGCCTGGTTGTCGCGGATCGCGTCGCGCAGGGCGTCCGGTCCGGTCAGCGCCGCCCGGCCGGCGGCCAGGCCGCGGACGGCTCCGAGGTCCGCGGGGTCGGTGCCCTTGAGGAGCTGGTGCCGGGCCATGGCGGCGAGGAAGCCGGGCTCGTCGAGGTCGGTGGTCACACCGATGTCGGCGAGCGTGGCGAGGTAGGCGTCCTTGAGCCGGTCGTGCCAGGGGTCGAGGTAGGCGCCGGCCCGCGGGCGCAGGAACGCCTTGACCGGCCGTACGTCGTGGCCCAGCTCGACCGCGTAGGCGACGGTCGGGGTGGCGTACCAGCCGGGCCCGTCGGGGCGGGTTCCGTCGGGGGTGAAGGGCGAGGGCAGCCGCGGATCGAGTTCGATGTGGCTGAGGTCCACCAGCCAGGTGCCGGGGACCTTCTTGTCGAACGCCGGGCGCAGCACCTCCTCGGGCTCGCCCAGACCGACCGGCAGCCGCGCCGCGGCGGCCAGGAACGCGGTGTTCAGGTCCAGGCCCACGGCCCACGGCAGCAGGCATTCCTCATCGGTGAGCAGCTCCGGGTCGCGGGCCCACTGGTACGCCTCCTCCTCCAGGAAGCCCTCGGCCCAGCCCTGGGCCACCGGATGCTCGGGCGGGGCCTCCGGCGGGGCGGGGTCGATCGGGTCCAGGCCCAGGGAGCCGGGGTTGTGGCCGCGGGTGTACGCGCCGGTGGTCTCGTTCCGCACCGGCCGGGTGGGCGGGCGCAGACTCGTCATGAGCTCCAGGCCGTTGACGGCCGTGGAGCCGCGCGGCGTGATCACGCGCCGGGCGTACACGCACAGGACGCGGGCCAGGTCGGCCGGTGGCAGCGCGGCGGCCGCGCCCCAGGACCGGGGGTCGAGCGCGTCCCAGGGCAGGACCGCCAGCTGTACGCAGCGCCGCCGGGAGCCGTCGGCGGTCCGGTAGATCCGGGTCCAGGGGCCGAAGCCGCGCCGGGTGAGCTGCCATCCGGCCGCGGCGATCTGCCCGACGACCGGGTGGTCCTGCGGCAGCCGCAGGCCCCGCCGGTCCTCCAGGCGGGCCGGGAGGCCGAGCCGCTCGGCCGCCGACGCGGTGAGCACGACCAGCGGGTCGGCGTCCTGTCCGTGCCGGTGCAGCCTCGGGGCGCCGAGTCCGGAGGCCTCCAGCACCCACTCGACCAGCTCCGGAACCGTCCGGGCCGGGCAGTCCAGTACCAGGCCCCCCGCACAGTAGGCGCTGCCGTCACCGTCGAGCACGGTGAGCGGGCCGTGCGGGAACCGCTCCTCGCCGGCCGGTTCGGCCGCTGCCGTCCTCGCCGGCCGGCGCCTCGGCGACGGGCGCGCCGCGGACGCGGACGCGCGGCGCGGTGGGGTCACTGGGGCCGGGGCGGCCGCCGGCACCACGGGGGCGGCACCTGCTCCGGGGGCCACCGGGGCGGCCCGGCCGGGGAGACATGGGCGGGAGAGGCCGTGGCGGAGGGGGCCGGGGGCGCGGCGTCCTGGTGGGTGACGGCCGATGCGGTGGAGGCCGGTGCGGCGGCGGGCGGTTCGTGCGGTGCGGCGGGCGGTGTGGCGGCGGCCGGTTCGGGCGGTGCGGCGGCCTCGGCGTCCGGGCCGGGGTATTTCGCCGCCCAGCCGTCCAGCAGCCGCTGGTAGGCCTGGCGGCGCGGGGGCCGCGGCTCGCTCCGGCCGTTCTCCCAGTTCTTCACCGTCTGCGTCGAGGTCTGCAGCACCTGGGCGAGCCGGGACTGTGTGATGCCCGCCGCTTCCCGGAGCCGGGCCCGCTCGGCGGGCGGGGGGAGTTCCGGCTCCCCCTCCAGCAGCGCGTCCACGGCGGCGAACAGCTCGTCCTGACTCGGCATACTCCACCTCCACCCGGACCTTAGCAGGCCTTATCCCTGGATTCGACTCCGGATTTAACCACCGTTTCGCATCCGGTCGGGCCCGCATCCCGGCGCGCCGCCGATCGGCGGCCGACCCGCGATCCGGACCGTCGGGGACCGGTGGTCGGACCGCCGGAGCGCACCGGCCGGACGGCACCCGGCCCCGGCCAGCGCCACCGCCGCACCGGCCCGGCGGGTCACCGTCACCCGGGCCCGACGACGCGGGGACCGGCGACCGCGGGCAGACCGGGCCCGGCGGTGCCGCACAAGGGCGGGCCGGCGCACCCGGGCGACCTGTCGCCCGCCGAGCGGTTCCGGTGCGGCCGGGGACGGACGCACGCTCCGACACGGGTCGCCGGCGACCGCGGAGAGCCACTCCCGAAACAGTGCCGGGACCCCTGCCCGACAGGGCATCGAAAAACGCCGCGACGACCCCTCTGAGGGAATTTCACCACCCCGACACAGGGGGGATTGTCGACTCGGGCGACAGGCCGCCACGAGGGCACTGAGGGGACCTCACGAGCCGTCCATCTCAGGCGCCTTGGATATTCTGAACGCCGTCCCAGCATCCCGCGACCTCAAGGCCCACCAGGCCCGGGGGTCCTGTTCGGGCTGCCCCTGTTTCCGCAAGCCGTCCGCCGACTCCGCATCGCGATGCGATGCGGAAGCGCGGTCAGCCATGCCCGAAAAGAGAGCATCTATGACTATTTACGGCCCTCATGCCGTCACCGGTGTTCCCGAGCCCCAGCAGACCCGCCACGCCGGGACCGCCTCGTACGACGCCAACGCGATCACCGTCCTGGACGGTCTCGACGCGGTACGCAAGCGGCCCGGTATGTACATCGGCTCCACGGGCGAGCGGGGCCTGCACCACCTGGTACAGGAGCTGGTGGACAACTCCGTGGACGAGGCGCTGGCAGGGGTGGCCGACCGGATCGACGTGACGATCCTGGCCGACGGTGGCGTGCGGGTGGCCGACAACGGCCGCGGTATTCCGGTGGGAACCCATCCGGTGGAGAAGCGGCCGGCCGTGGAGGTGGTGCTGACGACACTGCACGCCGGCGGGAAGTTCGGGGGCGGGGGCTACGCGGTCTCCGGCGGTCTGCACGGCGTGGGCCTGTCGGTGGTCAACGCGCTGTCGACCCGGTTGTCGGTGGAGGTCTGGACCGACGGCCACCGGTGGACCCAGGAGTACCGGGACGGCGCTCCCGCCACCCCGCTCACCCGTCACGAAGCCACCTCCCGTACCGGCACGTCGCTGACGTTCTGGGCGGACGGCGCGATCTTCGAAACCACCGAGTACTCCTTCGAGACGCTGGCCAGGCGCTTCCGGGAGATGGCCTTCCTCAACCGGGGGCTCACCCTGACGCTGACCGACGAACGCGCGTCCGCACGGGTGCCGGCCGCGGCCGACGACACCGGCGCCGCCGCACCGCCACCGAGGACGGTCCGCCACCGCTACGACGGGGGCATCACCGACTTCGTCACCCACCTCAACACCCGCCAGGGCGAGCCGGTCCACCCCTCGGTGATCTCCGTCCGCGCCGAGGACGCCGGGCGGCTGCTGTCGGTGGAGGTCGCGATGCAGTGGAGCGGCCGGTACGCCGACCGTGTCTACTCCTACGCGAACGCCATCCACACCCATGAGGGCGGCACGCACGAGGAGGGCTTCCGCGCGGCGCTGACCACCGTGGTCAACCGCTACGCCCGGGAGAGGAAGCTGCTGCGGGAGAAGGACGACAACCTCTCCGGCGAGGACATCCGCGAGGGTCTGACCGCGATCATCTCGGTGAAGCTGGGCGAGCCGCAGTTCGAGGGGCAGACCAAGACCAAGCTGGGCAACACCGAGGCGCGTGCCTTCGTGCAGAAGGTGGTGCACGAGCACCTGACCGACTGGTTCGCCCGCAACCCGGGCGAGGCGGCCGACATCGTGCGCAAGGCGATCCAGGCCGCCACGGCCCGGATCGCCGCCCGCAAGGCGCGCGACCTGACCCGCCGCAAGAGCCTGCTGGAGGCCACGTCACTGCCGGGCAAGCTGGCCGACTGCCGGTCCGGCGACCCGTCGCGGTCGGAGATCTTCATCGTCGAAGGGGACTCCGCCGGCGGTTCGGCCAAGGCCGGCCGCAACCCGCGGTACCAGGCGATCCTTCCGATCCGCGGCAAGATCCTCAACGTCGAGAAGGCCAGGATCGACAAGATCCTGCACAACCAGGAGATCCAGGCGATCATCTCCGCGTTCGGCACCGGTGTGCACGAGGACTTCGACATCACCGGGCTCCGGTACCACAAGATCATTTTGATGGCGGACGCGGACGTGGACGGCCAGCACATCAACACCCTGCTGCTGACCTTCCTGTTCCGCTTCATGCGCCCGCTGGTGGAGGCAGGGCACGTGTACCTGTCCCGCCCTCCGCTGTACAAGATCAAGTGGAGCCGGGACCACATCGAATACGCCTACTCCGACCGCGAACGCAACCTGCTCCTCGAACGGGGCCGGCAGGCCGGCCGCCGCCTCAGGGACGACTCCGTCCAGCGTTTCAAGGGCCTGGGCGAGATGAACGCCGAGGAACTGCGCGTCACCACCATGGACCCCGACCACCGGGTCCTGGGGCAGGTCACCCTCGACGACGCTGCCGTCGCCGACGACATCTTCTCCGTCCTGATGGGCGAGGACGTCGAAGCGCGCCGCCTGTTCATCCAGCGCAACGCCAAGGACGTCAGGTTCCTCGACATCTGACCGGCCGTCCCCGGACCGCACCGGTCCGAAGGCCCCCGCCCGCCGCGAATGCCGCCGGCGGGGGCGAGGAGCGGGTGCGGCGGTACCGGGGCGGGCGAGGCGGACGCCGGCGGCCGGCAACGGGATGGCCGGGGACCGGCGTTGTCGGCGGCGGCGCGTACCTTCTGCGCATGGTCGATCAGAGGACGTCCTCACCACCGGTGTACGACTTCGCCACCTGGGAGCCCGTGCTCCGGCTCCAGCTGGCCGACGCCCCGGAGCCGCCGCCCGGCCGGCCCCTGCGGATGGCCGGACGGATCCACCGGCACGGCTGGAGCCTGCCCCGGTGGGGACGGCGCGGGCGCATGACGGCGGCCGAGCGGGACGCGGTGGAGCACATCCGGCGGGCGCTGGCGCGCGCCGGGGCCGAGGAGGTCGTGTTCTCGGCGGAGGTCCGGCCGGACGGCCGCACCACCCTGCGGCTGGTCCGGCCGGGGCCGGCGGTGGAGGGCTCCCCCGGCTACCCGGTCCTGGGGGTTCTGGTGCTGGCCGAAGGTTCCCTCCCGGGCCCCTGGCGCCGCCTTCCCGACCCGGTGCCCGGGGCGGGCCCGGCCCCCTCGGTGGACCTGGAGCTGCTGGAGCGGACGCTCCGCGAGCGGTTGCCCGGCGCCGCCGGTGCGACGGAGGAGGAGATCGCCGCGGCCGAGGCGCGGCTGGGGGTCACGCTGCCCGAGGAGCTGAAGGTCCTGTACCGGGTGGTCCGGGACCGGTGGGAGGAGGGGGACGACGACGCGGCGGCGCGGGTGACCGAGGCCGTCGGCTACGAACTCCTCCCCCTGCGCGACCTGTACCGCGTCGACGGGGCGGCCCGTCACTCCCGCTGGGAGTTCTCGGCGAAGCGGGCGGTGATCACCCCGCCCGACGCCGCGGTACAGGGGCTGGCCGGCTCCCCCGGCTGGATCGTCTTCGCCGGCAACGGGGGCGATGAGCTGGCGGTGGACCTGACACCCGGGCCCCGCGGCCACACCGGGCAGGTCATCCTGGTGGACCACGAGCAGAGCATCGGCGCCGAGCTCGTCGCCGACTCCCTCACCGATCTGGTGGTGCACCGGATACGGAAGGAGCACCGCGACCGTTCCGGGGGCGGGCTCCCGGTCGTCGCCGCGGTCGGCGGCCACGGCCTGCCGACCGTACGGGATGCCGCCCACCCCGACCTGGAAGTACTGTCCGTCGATGTGACGGACGGTGCGCCGTTCAGCCTTGCCCCGGTCACCGGGCTCGGCCGCCTGCGGACCCTCACCGCCCGGCCGGGCGCACTCGCCGATCCTCTGGAGATCGCCCGGCTCACCGGCCTGGAGTTCCTGGAACTCGGCCCACGGGACTGGCGCGCCCTCCTGGACGCCGGAGCCGTCCCCCGCACCCTGTCGGCCGCCGTCGTCGGGACGGACGGCGATGCCGACCCGCTGCACGGCGTGGACATCGCCAACGAACTCCTCGCCCTCCGCAACCGGCCGCTGATCAGCCGGACGGTCCTCGAAGGTCACCTCGGCCCGGTGGCGTGACGGGCGGGCCGTCCGAGCGGGTCCCGTCCCGTCCCCGAGGTGTTCAGCCGTGTCGCGGGGTGTGCCCGGCCGCCCCGTGCGCACCGTCCGCCGCGTCGACGGGTGGTCCTAAGGACGGGCGTCGCCCACCACGGGCCCACCGTGGGCCCGGCGCGGACCGGAACGGCGCGGACCGCGCCCCCGAACCGGCCCGGCACCTCCTCCGGCGGGCACGCGGGCCGGCGCCTCGCGGCCCCCTGCTCCGCCTCCCCCCTCCTCCTGCCCCGCGCGGCCCCCTGGCTTCCGGCCTCCGGCACCCGGCTCATGGCTCATGGCTCATGGCGGAAAGGTTCGCCCATCGGGCGGCTGTTCGAGGGTCTACGGGGATAGACATCGGCCACGTTGCACGGGCATTGCATGTTCGTGGCCGGGCCGTCCGCGCCCTGTCCAAGCGGCCCCGGCCTTCCCTAGCGTCCTGGAAAGGCGACCGGCGAGATTCGGCAACCGGCCGGTCCTTCTCCAGTGTGCGAGGTCAGTGATATGAGTCAGCCCATCGACGCGGCCACCGCGGGCCACACCCCCGACGACGCCTCCTCCGGCCCCGCGTCGGCCGCCTGGTCCTTCGAGACCCGGCAGATCCACGCCGGGGCCCGGCCCGACCCGGCGACCGGCTCCCGGGCGGTGCCGATCTACCAGACGACCTCGTTCGTGTTCGACGACACCAAGCACGCCGCGGACCTGTTCTCGCTGGCCCGCCCCGGCAACATCTACACCCGTCTGCACAACCCGACCCAGGACGTGCTGGAGCAGCGGCTCGCCGCCCTGGAGGGGGGCGTCGCCGCGGTGGCCGTGGCCTCCGGGCAGGCCGCCGAGACGCTGGCGATCCTGACGCTGGCGGGGGCCGGCGACCACATCGTCTCCAGCGCCTCGCTGTACGGCGGGACGTACAACCTCTTCCACCACACCCTGCCGCGACTGGGCATCGAGGTGTCCTTCGTGGACGACCCGGACGACGCCGCCGCCTGGCGTGCCGCGGTGCGCCCGAACACCAAGGCGTTCTTCGCGGAGACGCTGGGCAACCCGCGCGGCAACGTGCTGGACGTGCGGGCGGTCGCCGACGCGGCGCACGAGGCCGGGGTGCCGCTGATCGCCGACAACACCGTGCCCACGCCGTACCTGCTGCGGCCGATCGAGCACGGCGCGGACATCGTGGTGCACTCGGCGACCAAGTTCCTCGGCGGGCACGGCACCACGCTCGGCGGAGTGGTGGTCGACGGCGGTACGTTCGACTTCGGGGCGCACCCCGACCGGTTCCCGGACTTCAGCGCGCCGGACCCCAGCTACCACGGGCTGCGCTACTGGCCGGACCTGGGCGCGGGGGCGTACGCCGTCAAGCTCCGGGTCCAGCTGCTGCGGGACATCGGCCCGGCGCTCGCGCCGCACTCGGCGTTCCTGCTCCTGCAGGGCGTCGAGACGCTGAGCCTGCGGCTGGAGCGGCACACCTCCAACGCCCTGGCGCTGGCCCGCTGGCTGGAGAGCCGGGACGAGGTCGCGGCGGTGCACTACGCGGGTCTGGAGTCCAGCCCGTGGCACGAGGCCGCGAACCGCTACCTGCCGCGTGGTGCCGGCGCGGTGCTCTCCTTCGAGCTGCGGGACGGGGTCGAGGCGGGCAAGCGCTTCGTGGACGCGGTGGAGCTCTTCAGCCACCTGGCCAACATCGGCGACGTACGCAGCCTCATCATCCACCCGGCGTCCACCACCCACAGCCAGCTGACCCCGGAACAGCTCGCGGCGACCGGCACCGCCCCGGGGCTGGTGCGGCTGTCGGTGGGGCTGGAGCACGTGGAGGACCTCAAGGCCGACCTGGAGACCGGGTTCCGCGCGGCGAAGGGCGCGTCCTGAGCACGACGACCGCCGACCGTCCGGGGGTGCTCCCTCCCGCCAGCGGTGGCTGGCGGGAGGGGGACCCGGCGGGCGGCCGGCGCTGGACCGGGCCGGCCGGGCCGCTGCCGCTGGAGTCCGGCGGCACGCTGCCCGGCTTCCGGCTGGCCTACGAGACCTGGGGCCGGCTCGCCCCGGACGCCTCGAACGCGGTGCTGGTGCTGCACGCGCTGACCGGGGACAGTCATCTGGCCGGTCCCGCCGGTCCCGGTCATCCCACGCCCGGGTGGTGGGACGCGCTGGTCGGTCCGGGCCGGCCGCTCGACACCCGCCGGTGGTTCGTCGTCGCGCCGAACGTGCTGGGTGGCTGCCAGGGCAGCACCGGTCCCGCGTCGCCCGGCCCGGACGGCCGGCCGTGGGGCCCCGGTTTCCCGGCCCTCACCCCGCGGGACCAGGTGGCCGCCGAGGCGCACCTCGCCGACACCCTGGGCGTCTCCCGGTGGGCGGCGGTCATCGGCGGGTCCATGGGCGGGATGCGGGCCCTGGAGTGGGCCGTCGGCCATCCGGAGCGCACCGGAGCGCTGCTGGTGCTGGCCTGCCCGGCCGCCTCGTCCGCCGAGCAGATCGCCTGGACCTCCGTCCAGGCGGCCGCGATCCGTGCCGACCCCAACTGGCGCGGCGGCCGGTACCACGACGCGGGGCCGGGGGGTGGCCCGCACCGTGGCCTGGGGCTGGCACGGCGCATCGCGCACGTGACGTACCGCAGTGAGCAGGAGCTGGCCACCCGCTTCCACCGGCGGGAGCAGCCGCGGGAGCAGCCGGCCGGCACGGCGGACGGGGAGGTCCGCTTCGCCGTCGAGTCCTACCTCGACCACCATGCCGACAAGCTGGTCCGGCGCTTCGACGCGGGCAGTTACGTCGCCCTCGGCGAGGCGATGAACGCCCATGACGTCGGCCGGGGCCGGGGCGGCGTCCGCGCCGCGCTGGCCCGCGCGCACATGCCCGCGATCGTCGCCGGCGTGGACTCCGACCGTCTCTACCCGCTCCACCAGCAGGAGGAGCTCGCCGCCGGACTGCCCGGCGCCGACCGGTTGCGGATCATCCACTCCGCTGCCGGGCACGACGGTTTCCTCACCGAGACGGAACAGGTCGGGGCCCTGGTCACCGAACTGCTGGCCCGGGGATGACCGCGGTCCCGTCCCTGCCAGGGGCCGGCGGGGGACGCGACCGGGGGGGCTCACCGGGCCCGTCCGCACCCCGGGTGAGCCCGGCGCCGTCCGAGCGCGCCCCGCCCGGGACGGCTTGAGACCCGGGCGGACGCGTTCGGACGGCTCGGTACCCGGGCGGACGCGCTCTGCCGGCGCCGCGACGCGTCGTGACGGCCCGTCCCCCGCGTACGTGTCGTGCGCCGCCCCGCACCGGCCCCGGGACGAGCCGTGGGCCGCCGCCGCTCGCAGGAGGCGGCGGGCGTCAGGGGGACGCGGCCGGCGCCCCCGTGGGACGGGAGCGAGCGGTGGGCCGGGCGCGGCTCGGTGGGGTGCGGCCGTTGCCGCGGCTTGGCACGGCCTCCCCGCCGACGAAGAGGGCGCATCGAAGACGGGGCCGGACACCACCGGTGAGCGGCTCGGCGGCCGCCCGCGTCCCCCTTGACAGTCCGCGGGCCGACCGGGTTGGTTGGAGCGCGACACGCACGTACCGAATATTCGGTCGGCCGGGAGAGGGTGGACAGGTGGCGCGGGCCATGGAGACGACGCCGGACCCCGTCGTGCGGATGCTCGACGAGGACGAGGCGTCCCGGCGGCTGGGCATCGAGCTCCTGGACCACGGCCCGGGGACTTCGGTGCTCCGCATGACGGTCACTTCCGCGATGGTCAACGGGCACCGCATCGCCCACGGCGGCTACCTCTTCCTCTTCGCCGACACCGCCTTCGCCTGCGCCTGCAACAGCCACGGGCCGGTGACCGTCGCGGCCGGGGCCGACATCGACTTCGTGACGCCCGCGTACGAGGGTGACGTGCTGGTGGCGACGGCCCGGGAACGCACCAGGTTCGGGCGCAGCGGCATCTACGACGTGACGGTGGTCCGCGGGGACACGGTGATCGCCGAGTTCCGCGGGCGCAGCCGCACCGTCCGCGCCCCCGGGCGGCAGCCGTCGCCCCCGCCGGCGGACTGAGCAGCCGTCACCTCCCCCGGGGGCCGAGCGGGCCGTCAGCCCCGGCGGCGGCCCGCCACGGCCGCCCTCCCACGCCCCCGCATCGGCACCGGAGCCGGCACCGGCGCAACGGCGGCGTGCACCGTCCGCTGCCGGGCGGTACCTGACCCGGCGGCCGGTCAGGTCCGGCCCTGGAATACGGCGTTGCGGCGCAGCTGCCCGGCACACCACCGGAAGTGCCCGTCGCGGTCGTCCCGGCCGAACAGGTCGTAGGTGGTGAGGGCGTAGGCGGCCTGGTACGCGGCGAGGGTGGCGGGCGCGTACCCGAACTCGCCGGCGACGAGCCGGGTGAGCTCCGCGGCGTGCTCCTCGGCGTACGGGCCGTACATGTCCCACACGGACGCGGCGACGGCGGCCTCGAAGGCCGGGTCGCCCGCGGTGGTGAAGAAGCCCAGGTCCAGGACGGCGACGGGCCGGCCGGCCGCGTCGGTGTGGAGGTTGGGCGGCACGAGGTCGCCGTGGACGGCGGTGACCGGGGCGTCGGGCAGCGACCGCAGCGCGTCCAGGGTGCGTCGCACCCCCGGGCCGAAGCCGGGTACGTACCCGGCCAGGTCGGTGCCGTGCCGGTCCACGGCCCGGACCACCAGGGCCGCGAGCGCGTCCTGGAAGCGGTCGTGGTCCCGCCACAGCGGGCGGTCGTCCCCCTGGACGGTCAGCCGGCGCATGGCGTCGGTGCCTGGCACGGCGGCGAGGCCGCGCAGCACGGCGAGCAGCGCGTCGCGGTCGCGGGCGGGGATCCCGCGCCCGTAGGGCTGGTGCGCGGAGTCGCCCCGGACCGGGGCGCCGGGCAGCTCCCGCTCGTACGTCACCAGGACGCCCCGGTGCTGCGTGATCTCTAGGATCTCCGGGGTGGCGAACGGCAGCCGGTGCCGGGCGAGGTCGGCGTACACCGCACGGAGGAGTTCCGGGCCGCCCGGCGGCCGGCCGTGCCAGACCTTGGCGACCCGGCCGCCGCCCAGCCGGTAGACGACGCCCTCGACGCCGGCGCCGATCAGGCGGGCCCCCGGGTACCCCTGGGCGGCGAAGTGCCCGGGCCACGGATCGGCGGCCGGCGGCGCGTCCGCGACCGGCGCGGCCGCCTCCGCGTCCGAGGTGCTCTTCCCCGCGTCCGGGGTGGCCTCCGCGCCGTCCCGTGCGGTCTCCTCCATGTCCGGGGTGATCTCCATCCCCGCATTACACCAGCGGCGGCACGGGTCCGACCAGGTGATTCATCCGGCTCCGCCGGCAGGCCGGCGGGCCCGTCGGGCCGCCCGGTCCTCTCCGGCTCAGCACCAGGGCGGGCCCGCCGACCGGGAAGAGGGTCCGGGCCGGAGGCGGGTGGCCGCGGGCCGCACTCCGGGACCTCCAGGAGCGGCAGCCCGGTACCCGGTCGCCACGGATGCGCTCCGGTGCGGCATGATCCCGGACATGAGCCACCCGCGTCTGCCGAGCACCGAGGCCGCCGTCGCCGCCGTCCACGAGGTCGCGCGCGAGTTCGGCCGGGAGCTCTCCACCAGTCACTCGATCGGCACGGACCAGGTCTCCCGCCGTCTCGCGGCCGGCGCGTTCACGGTCCTCGACCCGGACGGTTCGCTGCCGCACGAGGCGTACATCGAGCTCACGGGCTCGCCGGCGGTCTCGGTGTGGCTCCATCCGGAGGGCGACGCACGGATCACCGTGGCCGAGGTGGACTTCGAGGACGTCCCCCGGGACGCGGTCCCGGCGTTCCTGCGATCGGTCTACGGCGGGGCCGCCTATGTGAAGGAACGCGCCTTCCCGCCGTCCCGGACCTTGATCGTCCCCCTGCCCGGGGGCGAGACCTACCGGGAACCGGTCCTGCTCCACTCGCTCGGCCCGTGGCTGGGCGGAATCGTCCGGGGGTAGCCCCCGGCGGTCACCACCCGGCGGTACGCGGCGGCGCGGGTGTCCGACGGTACGGCCGGGGCCTTGCCGCACGGGAACCCTGTGGCCCGGCGGTGCACCTCGAACGGCACGTCGGGACGGGTCCGCCTCTGTACCTCCCCCGACTTCTCTGACTAAAGTCAGCGAATGGACGCAGCGCACATCGAACAGGTACGGCGGTTCAACCGCACCGTCACGGAGCGCGTGGGGGTGCTCCACGACCACTACCTCGGCCGCGACCGGCCCATCGGCGAGGCGCGCCTGCTGTGGGAGATCGGCGAGCAGGGGCGTGATGTCCGCGGGCTGCGGGAGCGGCTCGGGCTCGACTCGGGGTACGTCAGCCGCCTGCTGCGCTCACTGGAGACCGCGGGGCTGGTGACGGTCGAGCCGTGCCCGGGGGACCGGCGGGTGCGTACGGTGCGGCTCACCGACGCCGGCCGCGCGGAACGGGCCACGCTGGACCGGCGCAGCGACGCGTTGGCCGGGTCACTGCTCCGGCCCCTCAACGCGGCCCAGCGCGAACGCCTGGTCGCGGCGATGACCGAGGTGGACCGGCTGCTGACCGCCGCGACGGTGGCGGTGGACGCCGTCGATCCCGATCACGAGGACGCCCAGCGCTGTCTGCGGTCGTACTTCGCCGAGATGGAGAAGTGTTTCGAGACCGGTTTCGACCCCGCCCGGAGTCTCCTCCCCGACGTGGGCGGCCTCCGTGCGCCGCGCGGGCTGTTCCTGGTCGCCCGGCTGCACGGCGAGCCGGTCGGCTGCGCCGGCCTGAAGCTGCCGCCCGGCGGCGCGGCCGAGATCAAGCGCATGTGGGTGGCGCCCCACGCCCGGGGGCTGGGTCTGGGCCGCCGCTTCCTGGCCGAACTGGAGGAGCGGGCGGTCCGGCACGGCTGCGAGGTGCTGCGCCTGGACACCAACAAGGCGCTCACGGCGGCGATCGGCCTCTACCACTCCGCCGGCTTCCGGGAAGTGGCGCCCTTCAACGACGAACCGTATGCCCACCACTGGTTCGAGAAGCGGCTCGGCCGCCCGGAGCCGGAAGCGGACCGGTAACCCCGCGCGGGCGGTGATCCCCGGCGGGCGGCGGTGAGGGAGGCCGGTCGGCGCGTCGCGGCCCGTGCGGAGGGGGGCCGGCACCGTGGTGCCGGCCCCCCTCCGCACGGGCCGCGGGTCAGGCGGCGTGCCGTTCCCCGCCGTCGGCAGCGGCGCGCCCGCGCGCCCCGTCGGCCCGTGCTTCGGCGGTCCGGGCCCCGGCCGCCCGGCCGGCTTCGGCCGGGGAGCCGTCGTCGGGGCCGGTGTCGCGGACCAGCCGCAGGTGGCGGCGGTGACGGGCCGGTTCCCTCCGGCCCGGAGGACTTCCGAGCATGCGTTCCTCATAGCGCCCCAGCGCGAGCATCAGGGTGAGCAGCAGCGGGGGCAGCAGCAGGGCGAGAGCGGACATGCTCGGCTCCTTCCGGCGAGCGCGGTTGTGATGCGCCTCACCCCGAGCGCCGGGCGCAAACATATGTTCCCGATTGCCGGTTTCCGGCAGGTCCGCCCGCTCGGTCCGCCCGCTCCTCCGTCGTGGCCCCGACGACGGCGCCCCCGCCGTTTCCCCGCCCGGCGCGGTCCCGGTGCCGTGCTCCGGCCCCGGGCGCCGTCCGCCGAGGGTCGCGGCGCCGGGGCGGCACGGCACCACAGGTCGTACCCCGCCGACGGGCCGGCGGGGTACGACCGCGGCCGGTGGACGGACACGGCGCAGGGCCCGCCGATGACGGCGGGCCCTGGGTGCGAGGCGGACCTCCGGCATCAGGAGCGGAAGGTGTCCTTGGCCTTCTCCTTCGTCTGGCGGGCATTGCCCCGGGCCTTCTCGCCACGGCCCTCGGCCTCCAGCCGCTCGTTCCCCGCCGCGCGGCCGGCGGCCTCCTTCGCCTTGCCCTTGGCCTGCTCCGCTGCTGCCTTCGCCTTCTCACCGGCGGCCACGGTCATCACATCCTCACTGATCGACGTCAGGTGGTACGCCGTCCGGATTTCCGTCCGGTGCCGGTTCAAACCTCCGGGGGCGGGCGCCGGTATTCCGGAGGGGCGGAGCAGAAAAATTCTTTCGCCGTGAGGTGTCTGGACAAGCGCGAGCGGGGCACACGGAGCGTCGGAGGTTGATACACATGATTCCCCTGCTGATAGCTCTTCTGCTCGCGCTCGTTCTTTTCGGTGCCGGCTTCGCACTGAAGGCCCTGTGGTGGGTCGCGCTCGTGGTGATCGTCCTGTGGGTGCTGGGCTTCTTCATCCGCCCGGCGGGCACGGGCGGGCGCAGGGGCCGCTGGTACCGCTGGTAGGCCGACCGGCCGCCGTGCGCGGGGCCGCGGATCCGGGACACCGGTTCCGCGGCCCCGCGCCGTACCCACTTCCGAAGACTTTCCGTGAATCCCCGCCCGAACACCCGGCGGGCGGCGTTCGCCGGGAATAGCCGCGGGTTTGCCGAGTTTTCCCGGCGACCCCCGAACGGCCCGGGCCCGGGAAAGGCATTCCGCTGGAATACCCCGGCCGTGGGCACCGTGTGCGGTGCGGAATCCCGGGGCGGTCGACCGCCCCGGGATTCCGCACCGCGCACGTCGTAGGGTGGCCCTCGAAGATCACGACTGAGGAGGGCCGGTACGGTCATGGTGAACGACGAGGACATGCGGCACCTGCGGCGGTGCGTGGAGCTGGCGGCCGAGGCGCTGGCGGCGGGGGACGAGCCGTTCGGGTCCCTCCTCGTGGACGGCGCCGGCACGGTCCGGGCCGAGGACCGCAACCGGGTGGCGTCCGGTGACCGTACACGCCATCCGGAGTTCGCGCTGGCCCGCTGGGCGGCGGACCACCTGACGCCCCAGGAGCGTGCGGCGGCGACGGTCTACACCTCCGGCGAGCACTGCCCGATGTGCGCCGCGGCCCACGGCTGGGTGGGGCTGGGACGCATCGTGTACGCGGCGTCCTCCCGGCAGCTGACCGCGTGGCTGGAGGAATGGGGGGTGCCTGCCGCGCCGGTGCGGCCCCTCCCGGTGCAGGAGATCGCTCCCGGCGTGATCGTGGAGGGCCCGGTCGCGGGGCCGGCCGAAGAGGTGCGCGCCCTGCACCGGCGCTTCCACGGCCGGGAAGCCTGACCGCCCTCGGGCCCGACGGCCGTCGGGCCCGGCCCACCGGCCCACCGGCAGGCCGGTGGAGCCGGTGGACGGCGGTCCGCCTCTCACCCGCCCGCGGCGGTGTACCGGCCCCACCGCCCTCCGGACGTCGCCGGTCGGGTCAGCGCCGGTGGTCCTCACGGCGCAGGCGGTACAGCACGCTGCGGCGCAGCGGCCCGGGCGGAACGGTCGGGTCGTCGAAGTCGTCCGCCGGGTCGTGGCTCATGCCCAGCCGGCGCATCACGGCCCGGGAACGGGTGTTGCCGACCGCCGTCACCGCGAGGATCTCCGGGAGTTCCAGGGAGTCGAAGCCGAAGTCGAGGACGGCCCGGGCGGCTTCGGTGGCGTAGCCGTGTCCCCACGCCGAGCGGGCCAGCCGCCAGCCGGCCTCCACGCCGGTGAACGGCATCTCGTCATCCACCGGGTCCAGTCCCGTGAAGCCGATGAACTCACCCGTGGCCCGGACCTCGACCGCCCACCACCCCCAGCCCCGGCGTTCCAGGTCGGCCTGGAAGGCGCGCGCGGACGCCTCGCTCCGCTCGGCGGTGAGGACCTCGGGGAAGTGGGCTCGGACCTCGGGGTCGGCGTTCAGGGCGGCCCAGGGAGCCAGGTCGCTCTCCCGCCACTCGCGCAGCACCAGGCGCGTCGTCGTCAGTTGGGGCATCGGGCCAACCTAGCCCGGCCAGGGAACGCGGCGCCATCGAATAGCGTGCGGCCGGGGCGGGGGACGCGGAGGCCTGAGGCGTGGAGCCGGGGCGGGGGGCGACCGGGGGCGTGGGGGCCGGGGGCTGCCGGGGCGCACCGGGTTCCATAACACGGGGTTAGGACCTGATTCGGAGGTACCGGTGCCGGTGCGGGCGGGCGTAGGAATTCCTCGTCACTCCCCCACCGCGCGAGGCGATCGCGTGTCTTCGGAAAGAGGGAACCTTGCGTATACCCAAGCTGATCACCGCGCTGGCTGCCGCGCTGATCTCCCTGCTCGCGCTCTCCCCCGCCGCGTCGGCCGACAGCCGGCCTGCTCCCAGAAGTGATGTCGGCCCGTACATCATCGGTGGCAGCTACGCGCAGAACGCCCCGTGGGCCGCGCGGCTGTTCTCCAACGGCCGGCAGACGTGTTCGGCCACGATCATCGCCCCCACCTGGATCCTCACCGCCAAGCACTGCGTCAGCGGCGGCGGTCTGTCGTTCCGGATCGGCAGCCTCGACCAGACCAGCGGCGGCACCACGGCCAACGGCGCCCAGACCTACACCCACTCCGCGTCGGACCTGGCGCTGGTCCGCCTGGACCGCTCGGTGTCGGCCACCTACGCCCGGCTGGGCCAGCCCGGGTCGGTCAGCGTGGGTCAGACCGTGCAGGTCTACGGCTGGGGCGCCACGTCCCAGTGCGGTTCCGAGGCCAACTGCCAGTCGCAGTACCTGAAGGTGGCCAACGTCTCGGTGACCGGCGGCTGCCGGGACGCGTACTCGGGTTCGGCGATCTGCGCCCGGCGCGGTGACGGCATCACGGCCGGCGGCGACTCGGGCGGCCCGATGATGGCGAACGGCGTCCAGGTCGGCGTCGCCTCCACCAGCGACCGGCAGACCACCACCGCGTACACCAACGTGACCGCCTACCGCTCGTGGATCCAGTCCATCGCGGGCGTGTGATCCCCGGCTGAACTGCCCGCCGCACGCTCTCCCCGGCCTGCGGCCCGGCGTGGGGCCGCTCCGTCCGGCGACGGAGCGGCCCCGTTCCGGCTTTCGCCACCCCGGTTCCCGGCGGCGGGGACCGCCGTGGCCGGCGGTGGTGACCGCCCCCGCCTGCGGGGGCCGGGCGATGAGGCCGGGCGGGGCACGGGTCCGCGTGCCCCGCACGGTCACGGCCGTCGTCCGTCCGGCGGCACGACGGACGATCCGGCGGGGCGGCGGGACGGAACGGTGGGGCGGGCGGACAGGGCCGCCCACCCCACCGTCCTCACCCCGTCGTGAACCGGGCCGGCCTCGTCCCACCGCCACCACCACGCCGCCGGGGCGGGCGGCCCCGCTCCCCCGCGCCTCGCCCGCTGTGCCGTCAGCTCGCCCGAGCGCCGTCCGCGTCGAGCACCAGCATGATGTGCTTTTGATCGCCGTGCCGTTCCGTTCCGGCGCGACGGAAGCCGGCGCGCTCCAGCAGCCGCACCGAGCCGGTGTTCGCCGCGTGGGGGTCGGCGTGGAGCGGACGCACCCGCTCCAGCTCCAGGAAGAGGGCCAGGGCCCGGGTTCCGACACCCCTCCCCCAGTACCGCCGGCCGAGCCAGTATCCGATGAAGCGCCGGTCCCCCATCCACCAGGAGACGACGTTGCCGGCCGTCTCGCCGTCCACGGACACGGCCCGCACCAGCACACCGGGGTCACCCAGCACCTTGGTGGCCCAGTGCGTCATGAAGGTCTCCCGGTCACGGGGCGGGAAGTGCGACCGCCGCACCGCCTCCGGGTCGTGCTCCTGCTCGAAGAAGGTCTCCAGGTCGTCCGGTTCCACGGGCCGCAGCCGCACATCGTCGCTCATGCCGGCGAGTGTGTCAGCCGGGTCCGACATCGGCCCCAGCCCGTTGCCCCGGCGGGCCGGTGGCGCGGGTGCCCGGAGCACCGGCGCGGCATCCCCGCCGTAGCGCCCGCGCCTCGCCAGGGGCCCCCGGGGCGGCCCCGCGCCACCGTGCCCGGGACGGTGCGCCGGCGGCTGCCGCAAGGCCGGTCCGTCGGCGCGCCGGAGCAACCGGAACCGCCACAGCAACAGCCACAGCCACAGCCACAGCCACAGCCACCATATTTGACTGATCGTTTCAGTAAGGACTACCGTCCGGACTGTGGCCAGGACCAAGGAATTCGATCCGGACGCCGCGCTGCAGGCAGCTCTCGAACTGTTCTGGCGCCGCGGCTACGAGGCGACGTCGATGGCGGATCTCGTCGAGCACCTGGGCATCGGCCGGGCGAGCATCTACGCCACCTTCGGCAGCAAGCACCGGCTCTACCTCGCGGCGCTGGACCACTACATCGGCTCGGGCGGCCCGCGTCTGCTGGCCGAGCTGTCCCGGCCGGGCCCGGCGCTGCCGGGGGTACGGGCCGTGGTGCGGCGGTTCGCGGCGGAGGCCACCACCGAGGAGGACCGGCTGATGGGGTGTTTCGTGACCAACACGGCCGCCGAGCTGGCCCCGCGTGACCCGGCCGCGGCCCGGCGGGTCGAGCTGAACTGGGACCGGCTGGAGACTCTGCTGCACTCCGCGCTGGTGCGGGCGCAGGCCCAGGGCGAGCTGCCGGCGGGGCGCGACCCGCGGGCGCTCGCCCGGATGCTGCTCGTGCTGCTCCAGGGCATGCGGGTGGTCGGCAAGGCGTCCGAGGACCCCGGCCGCGTGCTGGACGCGGCCGAACAGGCCCTGGCCCTGCTGGACTGATCCGGCGCGCGCCGCCCCCGCACCGGCCGCGACGGGTGCCGGCCCACGCATCGGGTGCGGCGCGCCGACCCGGACGGCGCCCTCGTCGGCCTCACCTCATAACAGACCGATCGATCAAAAAAGCAGACCGATGACGCGGCCGCCGGGCGGGGCCGGAGCGCCGTCCCCGCGCCGGCCCTCCGCCGTGATCTGCTGCGTCTCCCCGCCCGCGGTGCGGTGCGGAACCCCAGGCTCCGCCGTTGTGGCGGAGGCTTTCGTCAACAACCCATGGAGGATCGACATGACCGAGACGGTGTCCGAGACGGTGTCCGGCGGATCCCGGCAGCGGCGGGTGGCGGTGCTGGGCACCGGCATCATCGGTGCGCCGGTGGCGGTGAACCTGAGCGGGAGTTTCGCGGTGCGGGTGTGGAACCGTACGCGGGCCAAGGCGGACGCGCTCGCCGCGGCCGGAGGCATCGAGGCCGTCGGCACGCCCGCGGAGGCCGTCACCGGCGCCGATGTGGTCGTGACCGTCCTCAAGGACGGCGCGGCCGTGCTGGAGGCGATGGAGGCCGCGGCCGCGGCGCTGTCCCCCGGGACGGTGTGGGTGCAGCTGAGCACCGTGGGCGTCACCGCCGCCGATGAGCTGATGGGCCTCGCCGAGCGGCACGGTCTGGTGTACTTCGACGCTCCGGTCCTGGGCACCCGTCAACCCGCCGAACAGGGCAAGCTGGTGGTGCTCGCCTCCGGCCCCGTGACGGGCCGGGAGGCGGCCCAGCGGGTGTTCGACGTGATCGGGGGCCGGACCGTGTGGGTCGCCGAGGAGCCGGGGGCCGGGAGCCGGCTGAAGCTGGCGCTGAACACCCTGGTCCTGGCGCTGACGCACGGCACGGCGGAGAGTCTGGCCGTGGCGAAGGCGCTGGGGGTGGACCCGGCCCTGGTGGTGGAGGTGGTCAGCGGCGGCCCGCTGGACAGCGGGTACTTCCGCACGAAGGCGTCGGCGATGCTCGGCGACGACTACACGACCAACTTCTCCCTCAGCAACGCGGCGAAGGACGCTCAGCTGGTGGTGGACGCCGCCGAACAGGCGGGCATCACCGTGGACGGGGTGGCCGCCGGGCTCCGCCGGTCGCTGCGGGCCATCGAGGCCGGGCACGGCGACAAGGACATGGCCGCCTCCTACCTGGCGGGCTGACGGCGGGCGCCGGTCCGGTGGCTGCGCCCGCCCGCCGGACCGGCGCGGCCGTCCTGGCGTGCCGGACGGCAGCGGGTGACCCGGGGCGGACGGCGGGCACGGTGGCGGTACGCCGCCGCGCCCGCCGTCAACAGCCCCGCGCACGCGGGGCGCCCGACACACCGCCGGTGCCGCTCCGGCCGGTGCCGGGGTCCGGGTGCCCGGGCACCCGGCCGGACGGCCGGCGGGCGGGGGCGCCGACGGCGGGCCCGGCGGGACCGCCGGCCGCGGGCGACGCCGGCCGGTCCAGGCGCCAGATGACGTCGATGCCGCAGCAGGCCGGAGCCACGGGTTGCTCCGCCCGCTCCCGCCGGACCTCGGTGAACCCCAGCCGGCGCGGAACGGCACCGCTGGAGGTGTTGGCCAGATCGTGCCTGATCTCCAGGTACTCCACGCCCGGCAGGGTGAACATCTCGGTGATCAGCGCCGCCACCGCGGTGGTGGCGATGCCCCGGCCGGTGGCGGCGGGGTGCAGCCAGTACCCCAGTCCCCAGCCCCGGGGGTCGGCCCCGCGGTAGGTCTGGCACATGCCGACGAGCCTGCCGTCCCTGCCGACGGCGTAGTTGAACGTCTCGCCGCTCGCCCACTTCTCCTCGGACGTCGCCAGGAACTCCCGGGTGCTCTCCTCGCCGTGGCCGGCGGCCCACGGCATCCAGGGGCTGAGGTGATCCACGGACTCCTCGATCAGCCGGAACGCCAGGGCGAAGTCGCTCCGGCCCCGCCAGCGCCGCAGAACGAGGTCCCCGCACTCGATGATCTGACTCGGTCGGTCCATGCCGGCCATGGTGGGTTTCCGGACCGGGTCACGGCAACGGCCCGGACGGCCCCGGGAACTCGGCGATATTGCCTAGGGTGTTCACATGAGCGAAAGCTGGAGTTCAACCGCGGCCGGGGTGATCCGCTTCCCCTCCGGAGCCATGATCCGCGGCCGGGGCCTGCGCCACCCCCTCCCGTCCGGGCCCGTACCCTCGTTCGCGGTCCATCTGCTGGGCAAGCGCCCGCCGGTGACGGAGTGGGAGTCCCGCTGGCTGCGCTGGCCGGACTTCCTGCTGCCCAAGGACCGTGCGGAGGCCCGGAGTCTGTTCCGGGAGGCGCTGCGGCGGGCCGCCCACGAGCGGGTCGAGGTGGCGTGCGGCGGTGGGCGGGGGCGGACCGGGACGGCGCTGGCGTGCATCGCCGTCCTCGACGGGGTTCCGCCGGACGAGGCGGTGGCGTACGTACGGCGGCACTACAGCCCCCGTGCGGTGGAGACGCCCTGGCAGCGCCGTTTCGTGGCGCGCTTCGGCGAGGAGTGACCGCCCCGGCCACGGGGCCGGCGTGAGGTCCGGCCGCGGACGCCCGGTGCCACCTCCCGCGCCGCTCCGCGGGTAGCCGCCGGGCGGTCCCGTGGGCGGTCACGGCACCGGACCCGCGGAGCCCCGGCACCGGGCCCGCGGGTGGTCACCGGGCGGTCGCCGTCACGCGGACCTCGGCCCCGGGGCGCGCGCCGGGGAACAGCAGGTGCGCCCGTCCCGCGGCGGTGCGGATCACTGCCGGTCCCCCTCCGGAGGTGCTAAGTTCGGCGCCGCGCGGGAAGGCCGTGACGGGCAGGGTGACCGTGGTCCAGGCGTGGCGGGTGGTCCGGCCGGCGGTGAAGGTCAGGGTGTAGGTACCGGTGGCCGCGTCGTGGTGTTCGGCGCCGGGTGTCCCGGCCACCGCGGGCGCGTACGGGGCGAAGGCCGGTTCCTTGCCGGGCGCCGGGGTGCCGTCCGCGTCGTGCGCGCAGTAGCCCCCGCCGTCCGGGGCCCGGCAGTCGTACCACATGGCCCAGCCCGCGGCGAAGCCGTTCATGGAGGCGACCTGGCGGCGGATCAGCTCGGCGTTGCCGGGGGTGGTGGCCTTCGGTGGGCCCCACTCCCCGACCAGCACCGGCAGCCGGTGGGCGGTGGGGTAGCCGGTGACGGCGGCTTCGTAGTTCTCCACGAAGCCGCCGGCGGGGTCCCAGTCGGCGCCGGACTCCACGGCGGTGTCGTAGTAGTGCGGCGCGTAGCCCAGCCGGTCGGGGCCCCGGCGGGGGTCGGTGAAGCGGGGCAGCTCGGTGGGCACGCCCTGCCCGACCAGTACGGTGGGTTCGACGAACAGCCACGCGTCCGGGTCCTCGGCCCGGACGGCACCGATCAGCCTCCGGTACATCGCGGCGAGCCGTCCGCGTTCGAGTTCGGCCGCGGCGGCGATCTGGTTCCCGGGATCCAGCGGATCACCCGCGATCGGGCCGAAAGGCTCGTTGAACAGGTCGTAGCCCAGCAGCGAGCGGTGACCACGCAGGGCCGCGGCGACCTCGGCGTAGACCCTGGTCTGGGCGGCCCGCAGATCGGGGTCGTCGTAGAGGTGACGGAAGGCGGCCTGGACGGCCGGCTGGAAGTAGCCGGCGAACCAGTCGTCGGGGTCGGGCTCGAACGGCAGTCCGTCGGTGCGGGTGGCCCAGGCGGGGATGCCGTTGCTCCCGAACGCCGGCCCGTACACGTCCTGGTGCCAGTCGACGAGGACCAGCATCCGGTGGCGGTCGGCCCAGTCCAGCACCCGGTCCAGGTAGCGCAGGTAGCCGGTGTCGTAGTGGCCGCGCCGGGGTTCGACGCGCTCCCACTGGATGTTGAGCCGGAGCAGGGTGAATCCGGCCCGGGCGGCGTGGGCCACCCGTTCCTCGGTCACCGTGTCGGTCTTGCCGAGGTTCAGGCCGCGCGGGCGCAGCACGCGGCCCGACCGGTCGGTGAAGTGGGTGCGTCCGTCGGCGGACGTGACGGTGGCCACCGGAACGGGCCAGGCCGCCTCCGCCGCCGGTGGGCCCGGCGGGGACGTCCCGGCCGCCACCGCCCGCGCCGCGGCGGGGCCGGGGGTGGCGGCCAGCAGGCCGAGGGCGAGGATGAGTGCCGCGGCGGCACGGCGCAGGCGCATGACAGCCTCCCGGTCCCGGTCGGATGACCCCCGGCAGCCGACGATCCAGCGCCCGCGGGCCGGACGCAAGGGGTCGGCACGGACAATGTTGAACGAGTGTCATCTTTCGGCCGGACGTCGTCCGCCCCGCGGTGGGCCCGTCGCACGGGCCGCCGTCCGTCGTGTGGCCCGCCGTGTGACCGCCCCGTCGTGTGACCCGTCGTACGGGCTGGTGCCCGGCTCGGCGGAGACCCGGACGGAACCGGTGTGCCGGTGCGCGGTACGGGACGCCGGCCCGCGGGCGGATCCCTCGCCGGGTGTCGGCCCGGCGTGGCCGAGCGGCCGCCACCCGGCGCGGGACCGCGACCGGCGGCGCCGGCGGTCGGCGACCGGCGGCCGCGGTACCGGCGGTCAGCGGTCACGCGTGTCCGTGGCGCCCTTGTCGCGCCCTTCGCGGCGCCGGGTGCGGTAGCTCTCGCCCTCGAAGCCGATGATCTCGGCGTGGTGGGCCAGGCGGTCCACCATGGCGGAGGTGACGGTGTCGTCCCCGAAGAACTCCGGCCAGCGCTCCAGGGGCTTGTCGGTGGTGACGACGACGGAGGCCCGCTCGTAGCGGTGCGAGACGAGCCGGAAGAACAGGTGGGACGCCCGGGCGTCGAGCGGGAGGTAGCCGACCTCGTCGATGACGAGCAGCGGGTAATCGTCCAGCCGGGCCAGCTCCTCCGTCAGTCGCCCGGCCGCCTCGGCGTCGGCCAGCCGGGCGGCCCACTCGGCCGCGCCGGCGAACAGCACGCCGTGTCCCGCCTGGCAGGCCCGGATGCCGAGCGCCGTCGCCAGATGCGTCTTGCCGGTGCCGGGCGGGCCGACCAGGACCAGGTTCTCCCCGCCGGTGATGAACTCCAGCTTCCCCAGGCGGGCGACGGTCTCCCAGTCGAGCGGGGTCCGGGGGCCGCAGTCGAACTCCTCCAGCGTCCTGGCGGAGGGGAAGCCGGCGGCGCGGACCCGGCGCTGTGCCCCCGACGCCTCGGCCCCCGACGTGTCATGGGCGGCGGCACTCCCTCCGGACGCGGGAGCTCCGGTGACGGGTCCCGCCGGCACGGAGGGCGCGGAGAGGGCGGGGGCCAGGAGGCCGGGGGCGGGGAGGGCGGACGTATGCCCGGCGGGCGCCGCGGCGGGACCGGGCAGTCCGGCCACGGTAGGCGCCGTGAACTCCTCCGGGGCGGCCCGCTCGGCGGCGGTACGCCGCTCCGCGGTCTGCTGGGGCGGGATCAGCGAGGCGATGCTCTCGCCGTGCGAGGGGCCGCGGCCGCCGTAGCCGCCGTGGGACCGGTAGGCGCGCACCGCCTCCATGGGGCCGGACATGTAGGCGAGGATCGCGGCGGAGACGATGAACGCCATGTGGATCACCGTTCCCCACAGCAGGGAGTGCTCGGAGGTGTGGTCGACGTCCACGAACATCTGGAGCAGGTGGACCGAGGAGATGCCCACGATGGCGGTGGCGAGCTTGACCTTCAGCACGTTGGAGTTGACGTGCGACAGCCATTCCGGCTGGTCGCGGTGGCCCTGGAGTCCGATCCGGGAGACGAAGGTCTCGTAGCCGCCGACGATGACCATGATCAGCAGGTTGGCGATCATCACCACGTCCACCAGCTTGAGGACCGCGAGCATCACGTGCGTCTCGTCGGCCTGGCCGCTGACGATGTGCTGGATCAGGCGCCACAGCTCGTTGAAGAACTTGTAGACGTACACCCCCTGGGCGGCCACCAGGCCGAAGTACAGCGGGGCCTGGAGCCAGCGGGTGGCGAAGAGCGCGTATCCGAGCGAGGGAGCCGCGTAGCTCCTGACGTCCGGCTTCGGCGACGGGGACGTGACATGACCGGGCAACGGCGTCTCCAGGAAGGCGTGACAGCGGACGAGCCCGGCCGACCCGGCGAAGGACCGGCCGACGCCCGGCTCATTGTCGGGGCCCCCGGACGGCCGGTCCGGCTTCCCTCACCCTCCCGGTGTAATCCGAGCCCTTCATGACCATCCGACCGTCAGGTCGGCGAGCGCGGCGCCGGCCACTCGCCCGGGCAGCTACACGGCGTTCAACTCGCTTGGATGGCACGGGACTTGGTCCGTGTGCGATCAGGGCTCCGCACCTCCCTCGGCACCGGTCGCAAGGACGGATACACCCGAATGACGTAGGCGACGGCCCGGAGGATGACAGAGGTACCGCGTCGGCGCCGACTCCAGGGCGAGGGGGACACCTCGGCCTTCCGGCGGGCCGGCCACACCCGCCCGCCGAGCGACCCCGGTCACCGGCCGGCACCCGCCCGGCAGGCCGCCCCGGGACCCGCCGGCACCGGACGGCACCCCGCCGGCCCGCGCCGCCCGCCGGCCCCGGGGCGGGCTTGCCCCGCGCCCCCGTAGCCCCCGCCGTCCCCGGCGAGGACGGTCACGGCCGTCGCAGGACCGGTGTGCCCGCCGGATCCGCCGGCGCCCTACCATGTGCCGGCGGACACCGACCGCGCATCCCGTCACCCCAGAATCTCCCGGGAGGCCGTATGGCGCCGACGCTCCTGGCACACGCCGGGCACCGGCCCGACTACCCGCCCAAGACCCCGCCCCCGCCGAAGAAGCCGCCGAGCCCCTTCCCGCCGGACCCCCGGTCGGCCGTGGCCCGGCCCACACGGGCGGGCACGCCGCTCCCGTCCCGCCGCACCGGCCGGCCGCGTCCCCGTACGGTCCGGACGCCGGCGCCCTGACACGGGGGCCGGCCGCCCGGCCCCCGGCGTACCGCGGATGTCCGGCGGGTCGGTTCCTCCGCCCTGATTGCCGGATTCAAGGGCGGGTAGCCGAGCAAGGACCAGCCCGGAACAGCCGAGTAACTACGGAGGCATGACTCATGGGCATGGGCGGATGCATTGCCATGATCGCCGTCGGGGCGATCCTGACGTTCGCGGTGGACGTGGACCTGAACGGGGTCAACACCCCCCTGGTGGGGCTGATCCTGATGGGTGTGGGTGTCCTGGGCCTGACCGCTTACATCAGCATTTTCAAGCGGCGGCGCACCCAGGCACCGTCGCCGGCCGCACCGGTCGTCGAGGAGCGGCACCACTACGACCGTATCTGATGGAACACTGCTGCCCCTGTGCCCGGCGGGCAGGGCGGCGGCACCGTGCGGCGGCGCCCGGACCGTCGGACCCGCCAGGGCCGGAGCGCCGGCCGGCGCACGTCACCGGTCGCTCCCGCCGCCGGCCGCAAGGAGCCCGGCACACACGCCCGCTTCGCCGGTTACCGGGGCGACGACAGCCGGTCGGCCGCCCCCGGCCCCCATCGGGGCACGGTCAGGCGGCCGCGGATCATTCGGCCTCGGGGGCGTGCGGGCTCGTCGCGGGTGGGTCGGCCGGGCGTTCCCGGCCGCCGTCGTGGCCGGAGGACACCACGACCACCAGGGCCACCACCACGGCCCCGGCCGCCACCCGGCCGGCGGTCCGCACGGCCCGGCCCGGCAGTGACCCGGCGCCGCGCCGTCCCGGTGCGCCCAGCCGTTCGGACCGTCGGGCGGGCCACAGCAGCCGGGCCAGCAGCAGCACCGCGACCGGGAGTTGCAGCAGCCACAGCACGGTGCGCGGCCACTCCCCGTACCAGACGTTGGTGCCGTAGAGCAGGGTGTGCCACACGCTCAGCACGTAGACGACGATGACGAGGCGGTGCAGCCGCCGCCAGGTGTTCGCGCCGATGCGGTGCCGGACGTAGAACAGCAGCCCCAGCGGGATGGCCAGATACAGAGCGCCCAGCCCGAGGGGGATGGCGATGCGGCCGGTGCCGGAGTCGTACCAGCCGGGCACGAAGGCGTCCGCGAAGCCCGCCCACAGCCGTTCGGCCCACGCCAGCCCGGTCTCGTAGCGCACGAGTTCCGCGGCGAACATCAGCGCGTGCGCGAACATCAGGGCCATCGTGGTCAGGCTCGTGGTGCGGTGCCAGCGCTCCAGGACCTGACGGGACACCGGCAGCCGGGCGGGGCGCGGCCCCGACAGCAGCAGGCCGAGCACGACCGTGCCCCACGCCCACAGCAGGCCCGACCAGCCGAACGCCTGACTGAGGAGGTACATCCAGTAGGTGCCGGCGTCGTCCATGAACGGCATGACCGCGACCGTCGCCGAGTCGCCCGACTCCACGCGGGCGTACAGGAGCGCGAAGACGGCCGCCGTGACCAGTACGGCGGCGCTCGCGTCGGGGACCGCCGCCCGCAGGTCGGCGCGGAGGGCGCCCCGGTCGGTCGGGCGCCCGTCACGGGCGGGTGGCGGGGTCGCCGTACCGTCGTCCCCCGGCGTCGTCTCTGGCAGCATCCTGGGCCTTCCGGGGTGCGGTGCATCGAGGGAGGTGTGCAGGTGACGTCGGCGTCCCAGTGTGGCGGGAGTGGCGGGGAATACCGAGGCCACATTCGGCCAGAGTGGCGGCCGGGACCGCTGGGGCGTCTCCCGGCCCCCGGTGCCGGCCCCTGACCGATCGCATCCGGACAACTGGCGCCACGCCCCTGCCGCCGCGGCGCGGGCCACCCTACGCTGATGCCCGCAGTCGGTTCGCGCCTGCTGTCCCACGGGGCACGGACGGCGCGACGCAAGAGGGAACCCGGTGGGAATCCGGGACTGTCCCGCAGCGGTGAGTGGGAACGAAAGCCGTCAACAGCACTGGGCCCGCGTGAAGTGGGGGCCGGGGAAGCGACGGCCGGTAGGTGCCACCGGTGACCGGTGTCCCCGGAGGGTGAGCCCACGAGTCCGAAGACCTGCCACTGCGCCCGTACGACGATGTGCGGGCCGTGCACGGTGACCTCGCGGACTGGGTCGGCGGTACGGAAGGGACTGCCGCGGGCCGCCGCGCGGTGCCTCCTCCCCGCCCGCATTCCAGGACGCGGACGGGAGGAGGGGTTCGTGACCGGCCGCACCGTCTCCGGCGTCTGCCACGGCACCCTGGGCGAGCTGTACCAGGGCCCGTTGCGGGCCGGCCCCGATCCGGACATCGCCGTGGTGTCCTTCCCGGTGGACCTCCACTCCTGGGTGCACTTCACCCTGGGGGCGGGCCCGCCGGCCCCGCTGCCCCCGGGCGAGAAGTCCGCGGCGGCGGCCCGGCTCTTCCTGGAGCACTACGGGCTCACGATGCCGCCGGGCCGCTGGAGCACCCACTCCGAACTGCGGGTCGGGGTCGGGATGGCGAGCTCCACCGCGGACATCGTGGCGACCCTGCGCTGCCTGTTCCGGCTCTTCGACCTGCGGTACGACCCGGACGTGGTCATCGGCGTCCTGGCATCGATCGAGCGGGCCGACAGCGTCTTCCTGGACGAGTTCGCCCTGTACCTCAGCGGCCGGCACCGGGTGGTGCGGCGACTGGGCGCGGACCTGCGCTTCCACACCGCTCACGTCACCGAGCCCGGGGCGGTGGACACCGCCGCCGTCACCGGCCGGCTGCTGGCGCACTACCGGCGGCACGGGGAAGAGTACGAGCGGTGCCTGACCGACCTGCTGAAGGGCTTCGCCTCCGGCGACGCGGCCGCCGTGGCGCGGGCGGCCACCGCCAGTGCCGCCCTGTCCCAGAGCGTGCTGCCCAAGGCGACGTTCGACAGCCTGCTCGCGCACCGGGAGCGGTTCGGGGCCGACGGCGTCTTCGTCGCCCACACCGGCTGCCTGATCGGCTACCTCTTCCCCGGCCGCCTCGGCGCCGACCTGAAATCCGAACTGTCCGCCTTCTTCCATTCGCTCGGCCACCAGTGTTCCTTCGCCCAAGGAGGCTACGGGTGATCCACCCCCACATCACCGACGCCTTGAAGGTCCCCGATCTCGTCCGGCTCACCGACGGCCTCGTCCTGCTCCGGTTCGAGTCGATGAAGATCTACTCCGCCCTCGCCGCCGTCCGCCACCTCCTGGAGCGCGGCACGATACGCCCGGGACAGACCCTGATCGACAGCTCCAGCGGCATCTACGCCTATGCCCTGGCGCTGGCCTGCCACCGCTACGGGATGCGGTGCCACATCGTGGCGTCGGCCACCGTGGACGCCACCACCCGCGCCCAGCTGGAGATCCTCGGTGCCACCGTGGAGCAGGTCAGCCCGTCGCGGGACCTCAAGCTGGACCAGGAGCTGCGGGTGCGGCGGGTGCGGGAGGTTCTCGCCGGCCACCCCGACCGGCACTGGATGCGCCAGTACCACGACGACGTCCACTACCTCGGCTACCACGAGGTCGCCGACCGGATCTCGGCCACGCTGCCCACCGCCGGGCTGACCGTCGTCGGCGGGGTGGGCTCCGGAGCCTCCACGGGCGGCCTGGTGGAACGCCTGCGCGCCACCGACCCCTCGGTGCGGCTGGTCGGCGTCCAGCCCTTCGGCAGCGTCACCTTCGGCAGCCAGGACCACCACGACCCGGAGGCGATCATCGCCGGCATCGGGTCCTCGATCGTCTTCGACAACGTCCGCCACCACCTCTACGACGCGGTGCACTGGCTGGACTTCGGCCACGCCATGTCCGGCACCGTCGCCCTGCTGCGCGACCACGCCGTCTTCGCCGGGCTGTCCACCGGGGCCGGCTACCTGGCCGCGACCTACGAGGCGCGCCGCCATCCCGACCGGCTGCACCTGGTGATCGGTGCCGACACCGGGCACCGCTACGTCGAGCGCGTCTTCGCCCGCCACGCCGAGGCCCTGGATCCCGCCGCGCTGAAACCGGCCGAGGTCCGCGCCCCCGAGGAGATGTCCATGCCCTGGTCCAGGATGGCGTGGCGGCGCACCGGCCGCCCGGCCGACGGGAAGGTGCGAGCGGCATGAGCGTCGTCAGCCTGGAGTCACTCACCTTCGGCCTGGGCCACCTGGTGCGCGCCGCCGACGCGCTCGGCGAACGGCTGGTGCTGCTCACCCGCGACCCCTCCTGGTACGCCTACGAGCTGGGGCGGCTCCCGGCGGACGCCCTCGACGTCGTGGAGACCGACACCTTCGACGTCGCGGGGCTCACGGAACTGCTGCGCCGGGCTCCGGGCCCGCGCGGTCTGATCAGCTCGACCGACACCTGGACGGAGGTCGGCGCCGATCTCGCGGAACGGCTGGGACTGCCCGGGCTCGATCCGGCGGTGCTGCGGCTGACCCGGGACAAGGCGGCCGTCCGCAACCGCCTGCGGGACGCCGGTCTGACGCGCGGGCGGGCCGTCGGGATCTCCGGGCGCGGCGATGTGGCGCCGCTCGTCGAACAGGTCGGTCTGCCCGCCGTGGTGAAGGACACGGCGGGCACCGGGAGCCAGAACGTGTGGCTGGTCCGCGACGAGGCGGAACTGCGGAGCGCGCTGGACGAGGCGGCCGGGCGGACGCTGCGCGGCCGGCTGTTCGCGGAACCGTACTTCAGCGGTCCGGTGTACAGCGCCGAGACCCTCAGCTGGGCCGGCCGCACCCGGCTGCTGGGCGTCTCCAGCCGGCTGATGTCACCGGAGCCGTACTTCCGGGAGGAGATCACCGCGTTCCCGGTGGCGTTCCCCGAGGCACGGCGGGCGCTGCTGGAGCGGTGGCTCGGCGAGGTGCTCGCGGCGATCGGCTACACCGACCGGTTCGCGCACGTGGAGTTCGTGCTGACCACCGGCGGCCCGGAGGTCGTCGAGATCAACCCCCGGATCGGCGGCGCCCTGGTGGGCGAGGGCATGTGCCGGGCGCTGGGGGTCAACGTCTACGAGGCGGTGGTCGAGGCGGCGCTGGGCCGCCGTCCCCGTCTGATGGACGCGGACCTGCCCGGCGGCCCGGCCGTCGCCTTCGTCCTGGGCTACCCGGCCGCGCCCGGGGTGTTCACCGGCGTCGCCGGGCTGGACCGGCTGGCGGACATGCCGGGGTCGCCCGCCTGGTACCCGGTCAGGTCGGTCGGCGACCCCGTCGAGCACCTGGCCGACAGCCGCGGTTACGCCGGCATCGTCCACGCGGAGGCCGAGACCGCCGAACTGGCCACGCACCACGCGGTGGCCGCGGCCAACGCGCTGACGGTGCTCACCGAGCCGTTCCCGCCCCGGGGCGCCGCCGGCGGCGAGGCGTCCGGTGGCTGAGGGCACGGCGGGCGCGGCGGGCTTACGGGCCGCGCTGTCCGGGCTCGACGGCCCGGCGCGCTTCCTGCTGCTCAGTTCGTTCCTGATCCCGCTCGGCAGTTTCATGGTGCTGCCGTTCATGTCGGTGTTCCTGCACGAACGGCTCGGGATGGGGCTCGGCACGGTCGGTGTCGTGCTGGCCGTGGCGTCCCTGGTGCAGTTCTCCGGGGGGATCGCGGGCGGGGTCCTGGCCGACCGCGTCGGGCTGCGCCGCACGATGCTGTGGGCGCTGATCGTCCGCACGGCCGGGTTCGTCGGCCTGCTGGCGGCCCTGCGCTGGCCGGTCCTGGCCGTCGGGGCGCTGGTGCTCACCTGCTGCGGCGCGGCGCTGTACCTTCCCGCCAACAAGGCGTACCTGGTGCACGGCGTGGACGACGGGCGCCGCGCCGCGTTCCTGTCGGCCGGCAACGCCGCCCTCAACGCGGGCATGGCGGTGGGGCCGCTGATCGCCGGGCCGTTCGTGCTGTCCTCGCCCGGCTGGCTGTTCACCACCGTCACCGCGCTGTTCGTCCTGGTCACCGCGGGCCACGCGCGGCTCCCCGACGTGCGGGCGCGGCAGCCGGGTCCCGGGGCGGGTGGGCGGGGCGCGCTCGCCGGGGGTGGCGGCGCTGCCGTTCGCCGCCAACGCCCTCGCCTTCTACCTGTACTTCCACTTCCAGCACTTCCTGGCGGTGTACGCCGTCGAGCGGGCGTCCAGCGCCTTCTACAGCGTGGTCCTGCTGTTCTGCTTCGCCCTGGTCATCGTGGTCCAGCCGCTCGCGTCCGGTCTGATCGGGCGCATGCCGTACGCGACGGCGCTCGCGGCCGGCTTCGCGGGTCTGGCGGCCGGGCTGGCCGTCCTGGCGATCGGCTCCCGGCCGGCGCTGCTGGCCGGCGGAGCGCTGATCACCCTGGGCGACATCGTCCTGTTCCTCAAGAACGACCTGGAGGCACTGCGCCGGAGTCCGCACTCGGACGCCGTGGTCTTCGGCCGGCAGCGGCTGGCCGCCGGGCTCGGCGCCTGCGCCAGCGGAGTGCTGGGCGGACAGCTGTACGGCTTCGGTGAACGTGCCGGGAGCACCGGCTGGTTCTGGCTGCTGGCCGCGGCACAGTGCCTGCTGCTGCCCCCGCTGCTGCTGGCCCTGCGGGACCGGGAACCGCACCGGTCCTCCCCCGCGATGACGACGAAGGAGCACTGAGAGCACATGACACGGACGGGTGGGTTCCAGGACGACGACTTCTGGACCGAGTTCCACGACTTCCTCTTCTCCGAGCAGCGCCACGCCCAGGCGGAGGAGCTGCTCGGCACCTCTCCCCTGCTGTCCTTCCCCGCCGGTGCCCGCGTCCTGGACCTGTGCTGCGGGCCGGGTGTGTTCACCGTGCCGCTCGCCCGCCGGGGCTACGAGGTCACCGGGGTGGACCTGAGCCCGGCCATGCTGGACCGGGCGCGGAAACGGTCGGCCGAGGCGGGCGCCCCGGTCAGGTATGTGCGGGCCGACGCCCGCGAGTTCGAGGCCCCGGGCGGCTTCGACGCCGTCCTCAACCTGTTCACCTCGTTCGGCTACTTCGAGGACCCCGCGGACAACGCCCGCGTGCTGCGCACCATGTACGCCTGTCTCGCGCCGGGCGGCACCCTCGTCCTGGACCTCGCCGGGAAGGAGTTGCTGGCGCGCCGGGTCACCCCGCCGAAGGTGGTGCGGCGGGGCGAGGATCTGATGGTGCAGACCGACACGGTGCTGGACGACTGGGCCCGGTTGCGCAGCGACTGGGTCCTGGTCCGGGGCGACCGGGTGACGCGGGCGACCCTGGTGTGGTTCGTGTACAGCGCGGTGGAACTGCGGCGGATGGTGGCGGAGGCGGGGTTCGGCCGGGTGGAGGTCTTCGGCGGTTTCGACGGCCGTCCCTACGACGAGAACGCCGAGCGGCTGGTGGTGCGGGCGGTCCGCGAGGCGTGACGGGGCAGCGGCGGGCGGTGCCGCGCGGGGCCGCTCGCCCCGGAGACCGGTGATCGGGGGGGGGCGGGTACGCCGGTGAGCCGGATGGGCCCCGGGTCGTCGGGTACCCCCCGGCCCCGGTCGTTCCCGGGTCCGTACCGCCCCGGGCCCGGAGGGTCGTGGGGACGGCGGGCACCGTGCCGGCGGGGGCGGGCCCGGTGCCGGGGTCCGTAACGGCCCGGCTCCGGACGGGGGCCCGCCCGCCGGCCACCGGATCCCGGCGGGTGCCCGCGTGGCCGGCGAGCCGTGCCGCGCGCGGGCACGGGCCGGCGGCCACGGCACGGCACGTGCGCACGGCGGCCCGGCCATGGCCTCCTGACATCGCGGGGTCCGGTTCGGCCGGGCCCGGTGGCGCTCCCAGGTTCAGGCGTCCCCGTGCGACCGGCGCTCGGCTTCCCCCGGAGCGTGGACGGCGGCGATGTCGGCCCGGGAGGAGACGTTCAGTTTGCGCAGGATGCTCGCCACGTGGTGCTCGACGGTGCGGGTGGACAGCACCAGGCTCTCGGCGATGTCGCGGTTGGCGCGCCCCTGTACGACGAGCCGGGCCACCTCCCGCTCGCGGGGGGAGAGCTGATCGCCGTAGCCGAGACGGCCGCGGCGGTGCGTGGTGACGATGTCGTGGCGGCGCAGCAGCCGGTGGCATCGGGCGACGTCCCAGCGTGCGCCCAGCGCCCGGTAGGCGTCGATGGCCCGGCGGATGACGGCCACCGCCGCCTTCCGTTGTTCCTCCTCCGGGTCCGGCGCCAGGTCCGTCGGGTGCGCGCGCCGCTGCCGCCGGTCGCCGGGTCCGTGGTGGGCGTGGAGCAGGCAGCGTCCCCGGGCCTCCGCGGCGCGGGCCGCGTCGAAGGGCCGGCCCAGTCCCCGCCATGCCTCCTCCGCCCCGGCCAGCGCGGTGGCGGCCTGCTCGTGGTGGCCCTCCGCCTCGGCGAGCAGTGCCCGGCCGACCGTCAGGGCGATGTGCGCGGCCGGGGCGTCGCGGTCACGGACACCGGCCGCGAAGTCGGCCACCAGACGGTGGGCCCGGGCGGTCCGGCCGCTGCCGTGCAGCGCCTCCACGGCGGTGGGGACGACCTCGGTGCCCCACACCCAGCCGCCGGTGGCCTCCAGCCGGTGCACGGCGGCCTCGACGGCGTCCCCGGCCTGCCCGGGCCGCCCGGCCTCCAGGTGGACACGGGCCAGGGCGGCGGCGGAGGCGGTGAGGATGAAACCGGTGTCGTAGCAGGTGGTGCGGGCGGCTTCGGCGAGGTCGCGGCGGGCGCGGGAGACGTTGCCGAGCACGTGCAGCGCGGTCAGCCCACGGACGAGCATGGCCTCCGAGGTCAGGTCGGGTATCTCCCGGTGCAGCTTGGTGATGTGGTCCGCCTCGGCGTGCAGCCCCTCCCAGCGTCCCTCGTGCCAGGCCAGGACCAGCCGTGCGGTCTGGGTGAGCCCTTCCACGTAGGGGCTGGTGGTGTCGGCGAGTCCGGCCACGGCCCGTTCCAGGCATGCGCGTGCCCGCGCGGTGTGGCCCAGCGCGATGGTGGCGTGCGCGAGGTTGGTCCAGCCCCGGGCGTACTGCGCGGCTTCCATCGCCGATCCGGCGGGGGCCCGTAGCGCTTCGACGGCGTCCCATGCCCGGCGGTCCCCGAGGAGCATCAGCGCGCTGGCGCGGTTGGCGGCGATCGCCGCGCGGGCCACCGGGTCGGTCACCTGGCCGGCGATGGCCTCGGCCCGCTCCAGCCAGGCGTAGTTGCGGACGACGGGCCAGCCCTTGATGGAGGGGATGGCCGCGACCAGCATGGCGCGGGCGGCGGTCGGCGGGTCGGAGACCTCCAGGTCCGGGATGGCGCGGGCGATCTCGTTGAGGCTGTCGAGCGCGCCGCCGCTCTGGTTGCGCAGCAGGATGCCCAGGTGCAGGCGGAGGTCGCCGCGCCGGCGGGGTGGCGGGTCGTCCTCGTCCAGCACCCGCCGTATCGCGCGCACCACCCGTTCGTCGGCCCGTGCCAGCTGCGCCGTGCGGACCAGTTTCGCGGCGGTGCGGACCCGGCCGCCGGGGCGGGGGTCCTCCGCGACGGCCCGGGTGTACAGGCTCGTCGCGGTGGTGTAGTCGCCCTCGGCGGCGGCCCGGTCCGCCGCCGTGGTGAGGTAGCGCAGCCCGTCCCGTACCCGGCCGGCCGCCAGGGACAGCCGGGCCAGCTCGGCCAGCGGTACGGGGCCGCCGCCCCGGTGCAGGACCCGCACGGCGCGCAGGCTCAGCCGGGCGAGCCGTGGCCCGGGCACCTCCTCCAGCGCGGCCTCGCGGTCCAGCGCGTGCCGGAACGTCAGCTGCGGGCCGTCCGCCCGCAGCACCGACCGCCGCACGGCGAGATCGGCGGCCCGCTCGGCGCGGCTCGGCTCGATGTCCGCCACCTGGGCCAGGACGCCGGCGGGCACCGGACGGCCGAGCACCGCCGCCGCCTCGACCAGCCGCTGCGCGTCCTCGGTGAGTCGCTCGCGCCGCCGGGCCAGGTCGCGGCGCAGCCGGAGGGGCACCTCGGCGTCGCGGACGGCGGCCAGGAGCGGTTCCGGTGGCACACCGCGTTCGCAGGCCGAGGTCAGCAGGGCCTCCAGCGCTCCGGGCAGCCCGCCGGTGCGTGCGTGCAGCAGCTCCGCCAGCCCCGGCTCCGCCGCTCTCTCCCCCAGCCACCGCGATGCCGCCTCCCGGGTCTGCTCCACCGTCCAGGGCCCGAGGACGATCTCCTCGGCCCGGACCTGGCACGGTATCCGCAGGCCCCGGGCCGGCAGTCCGGGTGCGGCGTGCTCGGTGAGGACCAGCCGCAGCCCCGGGGGCATGGCGGCCAGCAGGTGTTCCAGCAGGTCCAGGGTCGCGCCGTCCGCCCGGTGCACGTCCTCGACCGCCAGGACCACGGACCCCTGGGCCGCCAGCAGCGCCCGCAGTCCGCGCCGCAGCGGCCCGCGCCACCCCACCGGCCCGCCCGCTGCTGCTCCGGGCGGTTCCGGCAGCCACTGCGCCAGCTCGGGGACCACGGTGGCCACCGCTCCGGTCACCGGCGGCAGGAGGACGTCCGGCCGGTACGGCAGGCCGGCCAGCGCGTCGGCGATCGGGGCGAGGGGGGTGGCGTCCCGCGGGTCGGGGCAGGTGCCGCGGATCCGCACCCACTCCCCGGACTCCGGGCCGGTCAGCACCTCGTCCAGCAGCCGGGAGGCGCCCGCCCCGGGCTCGCCACGGACGATCACCACGCACGGCGGCCGGCGCAGCGCCGCGCGCAGCCGTGCGGCCTCCGCGTGGCGTCCGACGAGGCCGATGGCGGCCCGACCGCCGTCTCCGCCGGCTTCGCCGGCGGTGGAGGTACATCCGGCACATCCGTCCACGGAATTCCTCCTCAACGCTGCGGCACGCCGGGCCGCGGCACCGGATGAGCAGGTGGTTTACCAGTCGGTGTGCGCGCGGGGCAAGGGATCGGCCACCGCCGCCGGCGGCCCCCGCCGCCCGGCCGCGGAACCCCCGAACACCGGCCACTTTTTAGGTAGCCACTACGCATTGCTAGGTCCTGACCGGCTGTTCGAAGCTGTGGCCGGTCCGAGGACGCCGAACCCGCCTCCGGTACCCGGCGGTTCCCGGCCCACCGGCCCGGGAGCGCCGGGCAGTGCCCCGGGAGGGCGCCGGCGTACCCGGATCCCGTACCGCACGGACCCCGCTCCGTGCGGCGCACCCCCCACCCGCGGACGCCGGGACCCGGCACGGCCGACCGCCGTGCCCGCACCACCCGGCGCCGGCCGCCGCGCACGTCCGCCGTACCCGTGGCGGCGTGCGCGGAGGCCGCCGCGACGCCATCACCGGGGCCCGACGGCGGGCCCGGATCCCCCAGGGAGTAGCCATGACATTCGATGCACGCGTCCTACGGCGGTTGCTGGCCGCCGGTGCCGGTGCCGCCCTGCTGGTCGGCGCCGCCACGGCCGCCGGCGCCGCGCCCACCCCGCCCGGCGGGGGCGAGGGCCGTATCGTCGGCGCCGACCGCCCCGGAGCCGTCGACGGTTCCTACATCGTCACCTTCAAGGACTCGGTGGCCCGCGCCGACGTGCCGGCCTCCGCGAAGGCCCTGGCGCAGCGGCATGCGGGCGAGGTCCGCTTCACCTACACGGCGGCGCTACGCGGTTTCGCGGTGCGGATGACCGAGCGGCAGGCGAAGAAGCTGGCGGCCGACCCGTCCGTGGCCCGGGTGGAGGCCGACGGCGTGGCCTACGCGGTCGGCACCCAGCCCAACCCGCCCTCCTGGGGCCTGGACCGCATCGACCAGCGCGATCTGCCGGTGGACAGGTCGTACACCTACCGCACCGCCTCGGGGGTGGACGCGTACATCGTGGACTCCGGCATCCGGATGAGCCACCAGGACTTCGGTGGCCGGGCGGTGAGCGGCTACGACTTCATCGACGACGACTCCAACGCCTCGGACTGCCACGGTCACGGCACCCACGTCGCCGGCACCGTCGGCGGCAACTCCTACGGCGTCGCCAAGGACGTCAAGCTGATCGGCGTCCGCGTGCTCAACTGCCAGGGGAACTCCGGCAGCAGCTGGGCACCGGTCCTCGCGGGCATCGACTGGGTGACCAAGAACGCGGCGAACAGCGGCAGACCGGCCGTCGCCAACATGAGCATCGGTGGCGGCAAGACCCAGTCCGTCAACGACGCGGTGGCCTCGTCCATATCCTCCGGTGTCACCTGGATCGTCGCGGCCGGCAACAACAACGCCGACTCCTGCTCCTACAGCCCCTCCTCCACGCCGGCGGCCGTCACCGTGGGCGCCACCAACAGCCGGGACGCCCGCGCCACCGGCTGGAACAACGGCCAGGGCTCCAACTACGGCAGCTGCCTGGACATCTTCGCCCCCGGCGACAGCATCGTCTCCACGTCCAACTCCGGGGACACCGCCTCGCAGTCGATGAGCGGCACCTCCATGGCCGCCCCGCACACCGCCGGCGTGGCCGCCCAGCTGCTCGCCGCGAACCCGTCCTGGACCCCGGCCCAGGTCCGCGACAGGCTGGTGGCCGACGCCACGCCCGACAAGGTCACCGACGCCCGCACCGGCTCCCCCAACCGGCTGCTCCACACCGGCGGCGGTGACACCACCCCGCCCGGCCCCCGGTTCGAGAGCACCGCTGACGTCACCATCCGGGACAACGCCACGGTGGAGTCCCCCATCACCGTCTCCGGCGTCACCGGCAACGCCCCGTCCGACCTGTCGGTCGCGGTGGACATCCGGCACACCTTCCGCGGCGACCTGCGGGTGCAGCTCGTCGCCCCGGACGGCACCGCCTACCTGCTGAAGGACTACAACAGCAACGACAGCGCCGACAACGTCCAGGCCACGTACCCGGTCGACGCCTCCTCCGAGGTCGCCGACGGCACGTGGAAGCTGCGGGTGACCGACAACTGGACCAACGACACCGGCTACATCAACGCCTGGTCGCTCCAGTTCTGATCGCACCACCGGCCCCACCCGCGCCCCGGCGCGGGTGGGGCTCATCCGTTGGCCCACCCGGGCCCGGCCAGGGGTGTGCCGCGGGCCGGCGCGCGGGGTCGGCGCGCCGGGGGCGGGGGCCGGGGCGTTCCGGTGGACTCCGGGGGCCGTGGCTCCCGGGGCCGTGGCTCCGGGGACCGTGGCTCCGGGGGTCGTGCCCGGGCCGCCGGCGCGTCGGGTGGCCGTCATGGGGCGGGCGGTGGGGTCCCGGCCGCGCGCCGGACCGTGACGTGGCCCGGCCCGGTGTGTTCAGCGGGGCGTGTCCAGCAGGGTGCGGACGTAGGCGTCCAGCCGCTCCTCCACCACCCGTCTCGTCAGCTCCGTCCGCCCCGCCTCCCGCCACGCCCGCGCCACCGGCTCCACCTCTTCCGAGCAGGCCAGCGCGTCCCGCACCTGCCAGTACAGCCGCTCGTCGGCGTCCGCGGCCGGCACGCCGCCGGCCTCCTGGTACGCCTCGGCGAACCGCGGGCCCCATGCCGGGCCGTGCAGCAGCGCGAGGATGGTGGAGCAGTGCGCCACATCGAGGTCCGCCGGGCCCCAGGAGGCCGCCGCCCAGTCGACGACACCGGTGATCCAGGTCTTTGACGGTCTCCCGGGCGGCACGTCGAACAGCACGTTGCCGGGCTGGAAGTCCCGGTGCAGGAAGCGCCCCGCGCCGGGCGGCGCCGGCCGGCGGATGATGTCGATCGCCGCGGCCCATGCCGCCGGGTCGGCGCCGTCGGGAACCACGACGGTGTCGGGGGTCGTCAAGGTCACGTACTTCCGGGGCCGCCGGGCGGGCCGCAGCCCGTGGATGGCCACCAGTTGCCGGGCCAGCAGCGGCACGCGGCACTCCAGTCCCTCGTCGTCGAGGACCGTCCGGCCCGCCCGGTGCGTCATCAGCAGCGAGGGGTACTCGCACCGTGCGGCGGTGGGGTCGACCGCGACCAGTTCCGGGGCCGGCACACCGGTCCCCCTCAGCGCGGACAGGGCGTGGGCCTCCCTGTTCAGCCAGTCCTCGGCGTGTTGCCTGGAGAACGGGCTGACGAAACACCGCAGCACCAGGTCGCGGGTGCGCCCGTCCCACGTTCCGACGGTCAGCCGCCGCATCCGGGCGGTGATGCCGCCGTGCAGCGTCTCGGTGCCGAGGACCCGTTCACCGGCCGCCAGGTGCCGGCTCACCCAGGCCAGTGTCAGCGGTGGGACGGCGGTCGCCTCGTCATGGTCGGTCACGGTGCCACTTCATCATCCGTCAGGGCGGCCCGCGCGCGGATTTCGGAAGCGGGCGGGCGGTGCGGGAACCACCGGCGCCTCAACGGAGCACCGGTTCCGCCGACGGGCAAGGACGGCCGGCGGGCCGGTCCCGTACAGCCGCCGGCACCTGCCGCCCCCGGTCGAACCCCGGCCGCACCGGCGGAGATCGGCGGGATCCCCAGCCCGGGGCGGTCCGGTGGCCGACCCACCGGACGCCCGGCGGGGAAGCCCCGGGGGGCCGGGCACCCGGCGGAAGACCTCCGGGGGCCGGGCACCCGGCGAGGCCGGTGGGCCGGGCGTCCGGCGGGGGGGATTGGTGGCGCCGGCCGTTCAGTCCTCGCCGACGACGGTCAGGTCGTCGCCCAGGGCCGCGGCGATCTCGGCGGCCCGTGAGTGATCGTCCAGCCGCCGGGTGAGGTAGGCGCAGGCGTGGTGGTGGCGCAGCGACCACCAGGCGGCCGAGCCGCCGATCCCGCCCTTCGCGATCTTCCCCTGGTCCCGCACGAAGCCGAGCGTCCAGGTGATCCGGGTGCCGAAGACCTCGTCGTGACCGGTGACCTGGGAGGTGAGCAGTTCGGTGTGCAGCTGCGGGCCGAGCAGGGCACGCACCGGTCCGTCCTCGGCGGTGAGCCGGCCGAAGAACTCCGCCATGGCCGAGGCGGTGGTGTGCAGGTTGACCGCCCCGAAGACGGACTGCCGCCAGGCCCGGGAGTTCGTCCGCTCCGGGTCCAGCGCCCCGTCGGGGATCCGCAGCCAGGGAGCCGCGTGGAGCCGGCGCGGCCACTCGGGGTGCGCGTACTCCAGGTCGGCGACCCGCTCAAGTGCCCCGTCCGGTACCCCGAACCAGGCGTCCAGGCCGAGGGCGGGCCGTACCACGCCGTTGAACACCTCCCCCAGCGTGGTCCCGGCGCTCGCGCGCAGGATGCCGTCCACGAGGTGGCCGTAGGTCAGCGCGTGCTCGCCCAGGGACGTACCGGGGACGTACTCGGGAGCGGCACGTATCAGGCTCTCCCGCAGTCCGCGGTCGTCGAGGAGGTCCAGCCCGGCCGCCGTCTCCGGGAAACGCGGCTGGCCCGCCCGGTGGGTGAGCACCTGCCGCAGCGTGGTCCGCTCCTTGCCGTGGACCCCGTACTCGGGCCAGCGCCCGGCGAGGGGCTCGTCCAGGGTGAGCGCACCGTCGCGGACGGCCACCAGGGCGGCCAGGGTGACGAACGTCTTGGACAGCGAGTACGGCATGACCAGCGTGTCGTCGCGCCAGGGGCGGGTCCGTGCGGCGTCCGCCCAGCCGCCGCTCAGCCGGACGACCTCCCGGCCGTCCCGCCGGACCGACAGTCCCGCCCCCGTCTCCCTGCCCTCGTCCACCAGGCGTTGGAAGACCTGGCGCACCGGCTCGTACCCGTCCGCGACGAATCCCTCGACCCTCATCCGCTCCCACCCTCGTCCGAGTAGGTCCGGCAGGCCACCCTCACGGGCCCCGGACCGGGGTTCCCTGCGGCCACCGAGCACGTGACGGGCCCGGACGGCCGGGACGGGACACCCGACCCGAAGGTACCCCCGTGGGGTATTGGCTCGCAACAAGGGCCGCCCGGTGCGAGGGAGTTCCGTGCCGGGGTGCGGCGGGTCGCGGAGGGCCGCCGTGTGCCGGGTTCGCGGCGCCTGCGGGCCGCGGCGGCGCCGTGACTGCGCACCGGTCAGGCCGTCCGACGGGGCACGGGCGCTGCCGCGGCGGCCCCGGTACGCGGGCGCGCGGCGGGCGCCGTTCGGCGTCCGCCGCGCGTACGAGGTGCGGCCGCGCCCGGCCCCGCCCGGCCGGGGAGCCCGGCGGGGCGGGGCCGGGCCCGGTGGCGGGCCGGGTCGCCGGGGCCGCCACCGGGCGCCGGCCGTCCTCGATACACCGGACCGCCGGGGGTCAGCCGGCCGGACGGGCCACGGCGGCGGCCGCACGCGGGCCGGAGCCGACCGGATGCCACCGCTCTCCTCGCTGCTCGGCCATCCCCTGTCCGGCCATGGTCTTGAGGTGCTTGAGGACCGTGCGGGACTGGTAACCCACCATCACGGACAGTTCCTCGACCGTGGTCCCGCCGGCTCCCATGGCCCGGAGCTGCTGCCAGGTGCGGGCCGCGTGGCGGCCCAGACCACCGTCGCCGGACGTGTCGCGGGACAGCTCACCATCCGTCTCCTTCCTCGTGGGCGCCGTGTCGGCGCCGTGCTGCACGGCCTGCTCGCCCCGGGTGCGCTGGCTCGCCGGGTCCGCTCCGCTCACCACCACCGCGGCGGGTGCCGCTGGGACGGGGGCGGCCGGCCGCCGTGCGGGGCCGACCGGGCGGGGGGTTCGGTTGACGGTGCGGTGTCTGCGCCCCTTCTTGTGTTTGCTCATCACGTCACCGTCTTCGTTGAAGTAGTGATCACACCGTGCCAACGAGCCGCCGGGGGCCCGGGCAATCGGCCGATCGGCTCGTTCCGTTCCCTCCATCGGCCCTATGGGCCCGCTCGTGACCGGACCGGTACGGGGCGGCAGCGGGCCCGGCCGGCGGGAGGCGGACGGAGAGACCGGTGGGGGCCGGCGTAAGACGCGCGGAGCCGGTGGGGCCGGCCGGAGACGGACGGAGAACGCACCCGGCCCGCCGCGGCCGCGGC